>JADBON010000158.1:0-3998 GCA_015656305.1 Alistipes sp. | reverse complement strand
TTGGCGTACATCCCCATTCGAGACAATGAGCTTGGTGACGAAGATTGCCCCTTATCACAAGAAATTTATGCGTTAATCATCATCGGCATAAGCAACATCAACACCTCGCCAGCGTGCTTATCGTCGTATACAGGCTTGAATACACCTGCACGTGTAGAGTCTGCAAGCTCAATCATAACGGTTGGAGTGTCGATGTTGTTGAGAATCTCAACGAGGAATGTAGACTTGAAGCCAATTGTTACAGGCTGGCCCTCGTAGCTGCAAGAGATAGTCTCGTTAGCAGATACCGAGAAGTCGAGGTCCTGTGCTGCAAGGCTAATATGGTTCTTCGCGATATCCATACGGATAAGGTTTGTTGTAGGGTTAGAACATACCGCAACACGCTTGATACCATTTACAAGCTCCACACGGTCCACAAGAACTTTGTTAGGGTTAGCCGTAGGGATTACAGCGTTGTAGTTAGGATAGTTACCCTCGATAAGGCGACATACGAACTTATGGTTCTTAAGCTCGAAGGTTACGTTCTTCGCGTCGAATACTACGCGGATTGGCTCCTCCTCCTTAAGAAGTACGCCCTTAAGCAAGTTTGCAGGCTTCTTTGGAAGGATGAACGATGCGTTGAAGTCCACGTCGGCACACTCCGCAACAGAGCGTACGAGCTTATGAGCATCCGTAGCTACGAAGGTTACCTTACCCTCCTCGAAGTTGAAGTATACACCATTCATCACAGGGCGAAGCTCATCGTCGGCAGTTGCAAAGATAGTCTTGTTGATACCTGCGATAAGCATATCTACGTCCATAAGTATCTCCTTGCACTCAGCACCGATAGTCTGCATAGCTGGATAGCTAACAGCGCTCGCACCAGGGATAGAGAGCGAACCACTTGCCCAACGCACCTTAATCTCCCAAGTAGCATCGTTAACGTCGAACTCAAGAGGCATCTCTGGGAACTCCTTCAACGAGTCGAGCATAAGCTTTGCAGGAGCAGCGATAACACCCTCACGCTCTACGCTCTCAACCTTGAGGTGACCAACGAGGGTTGTCTCGAGGTCCGAAGTGGTAACTGTAAGCTCCTCGCCCTTAAGCTCGAGGAGGAAGTAGTCAAGGATTGGAAGTGTGTTCTTGTTGCTGATTACCTTACCAGTTGTGGCAAGAAGCGAGAGCAATGCTGAGCTTGATACAGTAAATTTCATAGTTTTGTTAGTTTATTTTTTGTTTTCAATTAATTATTTCAAGTTACAACGAAGCGAGTTTGTCGAGTGCCATCTCAATCATACGGCGAACGAATGGCTGATAGTCGGTACAAGCATCCTTTGCCACACGCTGCGCGATGATGGTGCAGATGGTTGCCGCGCGGTGTCCGAGCAGGGCAGCAAGACCTGCAAGCGCCGAGCCCTCCATCTCAAAGTTCGTAATGCGACGCTCACCAAAACGGAACGACTCAATCTTTTGGTTAAGAGTCTTATCGTGTGGAGCGATACGCACCCAGCGGCCCTGTGGTGCATAGAAGCCTGGAGCTGCAATGGTGATACCCTCACGAGTGGACTCCTTGAAGAGTTCGAAAAGTTCCTTATCGGCATCTACGAAGTATGGTGCTGGGAGCTTGCTATACCACGCGGTATGCTCCTCGAAGGCACGCTCAAGGTCGAGGTCACAAACCGAGTCACGTCCCTCGTAGTATGAGATAAGGCCATCGAAACCGAGCGAAGTACGTGCAAAGACAACCTCGCCAACCTCGATATCTGGCTGTATAGCGCCCGATGTTCCAAGGCGAACGAGAGTCAGCTGTCGGAAGTTCTCCTTCACCTGACGGTTCTCAAAGTCGATATTTGCAAGAGCATCAAGCTCCGTAACACAGATGTCGATGTTGCCAATACCAATACCCGTAGACATAACCGTCATACGCTTACCTTTGTACGTTCCTGTGACGGTGAGAAACTCACGATTAGCCACCTCGCACTCTTTGGTGTCGAAGTACTCCGAAATCATAGCCACACGGCCAGGATCGCCAACCAAAATAACGATATCGGCCAATTGTTCAGGCTTAAGATGGAGATGGAAAATGGTGCCATCGCCATTGATAATCAGCTCAGAAGATGGTATTGTTCTCATATCTCGCAACATTTTATCTTCATTTTATTTTTAATATTCGCGTAAAATTAATATTTTTGTCAGACATAGCAAAACTTTTGCACCGTTTTTTTTACAAAATTTCACACTCGATGACACTCATAAAATCTATATCGGGCATACGTGGCACCATAGGTGGTTGCCCTGCCGAGAACCTTACACCGATAGATGTTGTTAAGTTTACAACAGCCTACGCCCGCTTCATCAAGAGCAAGAATCCTGCAAAGCGCACTACGATTGTCGTGGGCCGCGATGCGCGTATCTCTGGCTCGATGGTCGACTCACTTGTCGAGGGAACGCTCCTCGGCACAGGTTGCGACGTTATAAACGTTGGGTTATGCACCACTCCAGGTACCGAGATGGCAGTTATCACACATAAGGCCGACGTCGGTATCATCATCACTGCATCGCACAACCCTCGTCAGTGGAATGCCCTAAAGCTCCTCAACGAGCGCGGTGAGTTCCTCGACGATGCAGAGGGTAAGATGGTGCTTGAGATGGCAGAGGATATGTCATACAACTACCCTGCGGTTGATGAGATTGGCAAGGTTATCCTTCGCGAGGATTTCAATAAGCGACATATCGAGCAGGTATTGGCACTCAAACTTGTTGACGCAGAGGCTATTCGCAAGCGTAAGTTTAAGGTTGTGGTAGATGCCGTAAACTCGATTGGCGGTGTGATTATCCCAGCACTTTTGAGGGAGTTGGGGTGCGAGGTTGTGGAGCTTAACTGCGAGCCTACGGGAGAGTTTGCGCATAACCCTGAGCCACTTCCAGAGAACCTCACCGAGATTTCGGAGGTTATCCGCAAGGTAGGGGCTGATATGGGTATTGTTGTGGACCCTGACGTGGACCGTCTGGCATTCGTAATGGAGAATGGTGAGATGTTTGTCGAGGAGTATACGTTGGTTGCTGTTGCCGATTATGTACTTCAGCACACAAAGGGAAATACAGTTTCGAACCTCTCGTCATCACGCGCCTTGAGCGACGTAACGAATCGCTATGAGGGATGTAGCTATGCCGCAGCGGCAGTTGGAGAGGTGAACGTCGTGAAGAAGATGAAGGATACGGCGGCGGTGATTGGTGGCGAGGGTAATGGTGGTGTCATCTACCCAGAGCTTCACTATGGCCGTGATGCATTAGTTGGCGTTGCTCTCTTTTTGACCTATTTCTCGAAGCTCAATATGACGATGTCGGAGCTTCGCAAGACATACCCTGCGTATTTCGCATCGAAGAATAAGATTGAGCTTACGCCAGAGATTGATGTAGATAAGATTCTCTCGACCATAAAGAGCAGATATTCAGGCGAAAGAGTGAATGATATTGATGGTGTAAAGATTGATTTTGAGGACAGCTGGGTACACCTCCGCAAGTCCAACACCGAGCCTATTATACGTATCTACACCGAGGCTCATACGGCAGAGGAGGCTGATGCTCTTGCAAAGCGCTTTATTTCCGAATTGGAACAAATTGCAAAGGCATAACATAGCCACATATCACATACAAAAAGGCGGCCCTCCGATTGGAAGGTCGCCTTTAGTTTTGCTATCAAGGAGCCGTTAGATGTAGATAAACTTGAGGATGAACAACAGGGCAAGAATATACATCGTAGGGGTAATTTGCTTGTAGTTGCCCGACACCACGTTAATCAACACGTAAGCAATCATTCCGAGCAAGATACCGTTCGAAATAGAGTATGTGAATGGCATCATAACAATACATATAAAGGCTGGTATCGCCTCGGTTAGCTTGTTCCACGGAATCTTTGTGATAGGCTCCAACATCAATAATCCTACGATAATAAGCGCAGGGGCTGTGGCAGCCGCAGGGATTGAGAGGAAGAGCGGAGAGAAGAAGAGGGCAATAGC
>JADBON010000067.1:0-6127 GCA_015656305.1 Alistipes sp. | reverse complement strand
TGTACGAGGATATCGCAGCGATGAACAAGAACCGCGCATACGGAGGTCAGATGTATCAGGCTAAGGGTGCTGATGCCTTCAACTCTGAGGATTACGCAACTGCAATCGAGGTATTCTCAAAGGGTTACGCTGCTGACCCACGTAATACAGATATGGCTTTGAACCTCGCAGAGAGCTACTTCAAGAGCGATATGTATCAGGAGGGTATGAAGATTTGTGCTAAGATTGCGCAGCTCAACGCTGAGAAGTTTGCAGAGGCTATCGCAGCAGCACAGGCAAAGATGGATATGTACACTAACAACGAGGTTGCGAAGCTCCAGATGGCTAACGACTACGATGGCATCATCGCTATGGCCGAGCAGCTCGACGACGCAGCTATGGCAGCAAAGATTACCCTTCAGGCTTACTATGGCAAGAAGGACTTCAATAAGATGATTGAGTTGGCTCCAGCAGCTCTCGAGGCACAGACAACTGACGAGGGCCGTAGCGACATCAACTACCTCCTCGGTGTAGCATACAACGAGAAGGAGATGTTCGACCAGGCTATCGAGGCTATGAAGGGCGTAACAGCAGGTAACAACGTTGCTAACGCACAGGCTGTTATCGCAGCACTCACAGCACAGGAGTAATTCGCGCGACATAACTTATGAAGGCCGACCTGAGGGTTGGCCTTTTTTTTGTTTGTGCGAGGTTGCTGCGAGAAATAAGTGTCGAAAATTTTTGCTTTTCTCGTTTTTTTTTTAACTTTGTGACATAATCATCTAAAAGTTAGAGCTATGAATAGAGGTTCAGTAAGGTCTCTTTTAATGAGAGTGGGGTTAGTAATGGTGTTGATGATTGCTAATCTATGCGTTGCCACAGCACAAAATGGCGGTGACGAGAAGTCATATTTTTCGTACAGCGTGGAGAATGGATATCAGATTGCGTTGAATAATCCGCGATTCAATGCCTTTAGTTTGTCGGATAATTTCGGATATCACTTCGATGAGCATTGGTCGTTGCACATCCCAATGACCTTAAATACAACATTTTACGACAGTAAAACCTATGGAATGCAGTTGCTTATCGGTCTGTCGCCAGAGTATGCCTTCGGCCATAAAAATGGCACCTATTGGAGCGTAGCGCCCAAGGTTCAGGCCTCTTGTTGGGGTGATTGGGGCTATATGCTCTATGACGTTGGGGTTAGGTGGCACTCGGATAAATCGCCATACGTAGGTTTGGGATTGCAATTTATGGACTCCTACAAATCAAAATTGCATAACTCGTTTTGCCTCTATGTATGTATCGGCTTTAGGTTGTAGTTGAAGATAATCTAATGGGGGCGCCCTCCTAACAAAAAAATGGGGATGACTAATTTACTGTTTAGTCATCCCCATTGCTTATGGTCGTTGTGTGGTTACTCGGCGTTTAGTTCCGAGGTGCGTATGTGTGCCTTGCCCGTAGAGGCAACCTTAACATCGTCAGCCGTGCCGGAGTAACGGATAACGCCACTACCCGTTGAGGTTATAGAGAGTTTTTGGCACGCAATACGTAAGTCGGTGTTCTCGATACCAGTGCTATTTTGCTCAATATATTTTGCGGTGGTACTGCCATCAGTGAATAGGAAGCCTGTGTTCGTAAGGCAGAGAATAGAGGTGTTGTAGTTCTTGACCTTGCTGGTCATAGTGCCGGTGTTGTAAAGCTCAATCTTGTCCTTAGCGTTTAGTGCCTCGGCGTGAATAAACATCGTACCAGTATTAATAACCTGGAACCAGTTGCCAACGTTGCAATTCTCGAAGGTGATGCTCATATCCGAGGTATTCATAATGTCGGTAATCGAGCTTGAAGGAACACGGATGATGATAGGCTCTTGTGGGTTTACAGAGGCAAGTTGCTCACGTGAGTTGTAGTTCTGGCTATGCTTGATAGATAATACATTGTCAGTATGGTTGATGTCGAAGTCTACGTATGGTATCGCCTCGGTAGAAATGGTGATAGATATATCGCTATCCTCATCGGCTGTAATGACGATATTCGTAGGTAGTGAGGCGTGTATCTCCTTTATTTTATGGGGCTTGAGTAAGATAATCTCCTTGTTTGTTTCTTGTGCCGAAAGGGTCGCGCTATGTGCTACGATAGCGATAAGTGCGATAGCAAAATATAGAATGCGTTTCATAGTTGTTCGTTTGTTATATTGTTAATTGTTCTCCTCTTTCGTTGCCTCTCTGTAGATGGTCTGTGCATAGACAACAAGTGTTGAACCTGTGCTAGTGAGTGAATATACGCGCTTTGGGTTGCGCCATACGGCAGTTATCTGTGCCACGTTCGATCTTCTATTCTCCTCCCAACCATCGGTGTTGTCGCGCTCCTCCTCGAAGGCCTTTATAAACTCCTTAGCGAGACTTTTGTTGCCGGTGGTGGAAAACTCTTTGACGCGCTTTATAATCTCGCCCGTTTCGGGGTCGCGTTTCACGGCCATACGTAACACCGTAGTGCCTCTGTCAATCTCCCTGTTTAGAAGCTCGTCAATCTTCTCTTGGGCGTTGCATTCGGCAATTGCGGCGACAAGAAGCGTAGCAAAAATAAGTAATCGTTTCATATCACTTTAATGTTTTAAAATTCGTGATTGGTTATTGTAGAGTACTCTTTTTCTATATTCATATGTTAATCAGCCAGGGCAAGGAGATTCTCGGCGTGGCGCTCTATCTCGTCTGCACGCATTAGTAGCTCCTCGATATCTTGGCGTATAGATTCGCTATTGTCGCACATAACGCCAGCCTCGATAATGTAGCTGCCCTCATAAATGTCGATGGTGGGGGTTGTGGGGGTGAGCCAGAGTAGTGCGGCGATGGATGCCGCAGCGGTGATGGATGCACCTGTGAGCCACATCCTAACTCTGCGACGTGGGCGAGAGGTGGCAGTATGCTGTGTGACGGGCGTAGGCTGCTCGGAGAGTTGGCCGCTATGGGCGTTGTTATTCTCGGGCATACCCTCCTCGTACCACTCGAACATAGCCTTCAGCTCTTGCCACTCGGCTGGCACCTCATTCTCTCGAAACCAGGCGTATAGCTCGCGCTCTTCGGCATTAGAGGTGCGTCCCTCGAGGAACTTCTCGACAAGGTCGTATATGTGTTTATGCTCTCTCATTTTGCTCGGTTTTAAATTGTTTTAGTATCGCACGTCGTGCGCGGCTGAGGTTTTGATATACAGCGTCAATGCTCATCTGAACAAGGTTGGCAATATCTTCGCACTCCATACCCTCGATGTGTTTCATTCGCAGGATGAGTTGCTGCTTCGGGGGTAGTTTCGATAACGCAGTAAGCAGTTCGTCGATACGCTCGTTAGGTTGCTCATCGCTCGATAGTGGTATCTTGTCGATGGCGGTTGAGGGGTGCCGCTCTCTGTGCCGCAGAAGGTCAATGGCCTGGTGCTTTACGATTGTCGAGGCCAGGGCATCCAGCGACCTGTAACGCTCCAACGTGTGGCGCATTGCGAAGAGCTTGAGTAGGGTGTCCTGCACGATATCCTCAGCCTCCGCGGGGTTGCCAACATAGGCCCTTGCGGTGTGTAACAGGTTGTCGCGACATCGGCGGACAAATATTTCAAACTCGTGGTTCTCCATCTTCTTTAAACTGTTTCTGCCATTATGACGCTAAAGTTCGTGATTTCTGACATCACTTCAAAGAAAAATTAGAATTATTATAGAAAAATTTGCTTCTTGAGTGAGTTTTTCGTAACTTTGTTGTGTTTTAGGTATATAGCATCTCGCGTGTGTGCGTAGCGCGTGGCGCTATAAGACCTTAAATGTGCAAAAAAAAGAATACACAAGATATTAAATATCACACACTTAAAAACAATTAAATCTAAAACAACTATGGCTAATACCAAAGAAAAGTTGTTCGCGGAGTTCCCTCCTGTAACCACAGAGCAGTGGGAGGCCGTTATCACAACTGACCTTAAGGGCGCAGATTATGAGCGCAAGTTGGTATGGAAGACCGGCGAGGGATTCAATGTTCGTCCCTACTATCGTGCCGAGAACCTCGCAGAGGTAGAGTATCTCGGTCGTGAGGCTGGTGAGTTCCCTTATGTACGTGGTGTCTCTAAGGACAACACTTGGCGTGTTCACCAGACTATCGCGGTGAAGTGCGCAAAGGAGGCTAACGAGGAGGCTTTGAAGCTCCTTAACTCTGGTGTTGACTCTTTGGGCTTCTGCTTCTGCGAGTCTTGTGCTTGCGAGGTAGACGTTGACGCTTTGCTCAAGGATATCGTTCCTACAGCAGTAGAGTTGACATTCTGCGGCGCTGATGCTGAGGCTTTGGCAGCTTTGTGCAAGAAGGTTTTGGCAAAGTATGCTGCAGAGCCTAAGGATGAGCTTCGCCTCAACTTCTGCATCGACCCAATCATCAAGTCACTCTCTGTAAAGGGTACTTGCGGCTGCAAGGAGAACGAGCGTAACTGCTTCGACGTTATCGCTGAGCTTGTAAAGGCTACTGCTGAGTACAAGCGCGTGAAGGTGGTAAACGTTTCAGGTGCTACATTCTCTAACGCAGGTTCTACAATCGTTGAGGAGTTGGCATTCACGCTCTCGGCTGCTCACGAGTACCTCGTGAAGCTTATGGAGCGTGGCCTATCTATCGACGAGGTTGCTCGCAAGATTCGCTTTACTTTCGCAGTTACTGCAAACTACTTCCTCGAGATGGCAAAGTTCCGTGCAGCTCGTATGCTCTGGGCTAACATCGTTAAGGCTTATGGCCCAGCGAAGGATTGCTCTTGCAAAATGGTTGCTCACGCAGTAACTTCTACTTGGAACCAGACTGTTTACGATCCATACGTAAATATGTTGCGTGGTACTACCGAGGCTATGTCTGCTGCTATCGCAGGCGTACACTCTTTGGAGGTGTTGCCATTCGACTACTCTTTCGAGGCTCCAACCGAGTTCTCAAAGCGTATCGCTCGTAACGCACAGCTTTTGTTGAAGCACGAGTCACACTTCGACCAGGTAGTTGACCCAGCAGGTGGTTCTTACTACATCGAGTCACTCACAGCAAGCATCGCAAAGGAGGCTTGGACATTGTTCCGTGAGATTGAGGAGAAGGGCGGTTACATCGCTGCATTCAAGGAGGGCTTCATCGTAGAGCGCGTAAACGCTTCTGCAGCTGCTAAGGATAAGGCTATCGCAACACGTCGCCTCATCTTGCTCGGCGCTAACCAGTATCCTAACTTTACAGAGGTTGCTGACGAGGCTATCTGCGAGTGTAAGGTTAAGCGTGCAGAGGCATCTGCAAATGTTCTAGTGCCTTATCGTGGTGCTATGGCATTCGAGCAGATGCGTATGAGCGTTGATCGTTCTGGTAAGACTCCAAAGGCATTCATGCTCACTTGTGGTACTTTGGGTATGGCTCGCGCTCGCGCACAGTTCTCATGCAACTTCTTCGCATGCGCTGGTATCCGCGTTGAGGATAACACATTCTTCAAGTCTGTTGAGGAGGGTGTAGAGGCAGCGTTGGCATCAAAGGCCGAGATCGTTGTAGTATGTGCTTCAGATGACGATTACGCAACTGTAGCACCTCGCGTTAAGGAGCTTCTTGGCGATAAGGCTATCTTGGTTGTTGCAGGCGCTCCAGCTTGCGCTCCAGAGCTTGAGGCACAGGGCATCAATAACTTTATCAACGTGAAGAGCAACGTATTGGAGACCTTGAAGGATTATCTTAAGAAGTTGGGCATTTAATCGATTATAAGCTATGAGAGCAAATTTTTCAGATCTAGAATATAAGGCTGCAGCTACAGAGTGCTGCGCCACTGCGAAGGCTCCCAAGGAGGATTGGTTGACTGCCGAGCGTATCGCTGTAAAGGAGAACTATACAGCTGCCGACCTTGAGGGCATGGAGCATTTGAACTATGCTGCAGGTATTGCACCTTTCCTTCGTGGTCCTTACTCAACAATGTACGTTATGCGTCCATGGACTATTCGTCAGTATGCAGGTTTCTCTACTGCCGAGGAGTCTAACGCATTCTATCGCCGTAACCTTGCTGCAGGCCAGAAGGGTTTGTCTGTAGCGTTTGACCTTGCTACACACCGTGGTTACGATGCTGACCACCCACGCGTAGTAGGTGACGTAGGTAAGGCTGGTGTATCTATCTGCTCAGT
>JADBON010000183.1:0-3543 GCA_015656305.1 Alistipes sp. | reverse complement strand
TCTTAGAGATGAGGTTACGGATACGCTCAAGACCGATAAACGCTGCGTGTCCCTCGTTGCAGTGGTAAACCTCCTGCTTGATACCCATCTTTACGAGGGCGCGGATACCACCGATACCGAGCAACATCTCCTGCTTCAAGCGGTTCTCCCAATCGCCACCATAGAGGTAGTAGGTAATCTGACGATCCTCCTCGAGGTTTGCCTCGTAGTCAGCATCGAGCAAGTAGAGGTCTGTACGACCTACGGCGCACTTCCAAACGCGAGCCGAGAGTGTACGGCCAGGAAGAGCTACCTGTGTAGTAATCCAGTTACCGAACTCGTCACGTACAGGAGAGATAGGGAGCTTGAAGAAGTTCTGTGCCTCGTATGTAGCCTCCTGCGCACCCTGTGCCGAAAGACGCTGTGTGAAGTAACCATAGCGGTACAACAAACCTACGGCAACCATACCTACGTTGCGGTCTGAAGCCTCCTTGAGGTAGTCACCAGCCAAGATACCAAGACCACCAGAGTAGATCTTCAACGATGAGTGCAAACCATACTCCATTGAGAAGTAAGCTACCTTTGCGTGCTCTGGCGATGGCTTCTCGTTCATATACTCGGTGAACTCCTTGTATACAGCATCCATACGCTGCAAGAACTCCTTATCTGCGCACAACTCCTCGCAACGTGTTGCAGAGAGCTTGTCCAACAAAGCGATAGGGTTGCGGTCTACCTTTACCCAAAGCTCTGCGTCTACAGACTCGAACAAGTCGCGTGCTGCAACAGTCCAGCACCACCACAAGTTACGTGAAAGCTCCTCGAGTGGCTTAAGACGCTCTGGGATGCTCTTCTCAACCATAAGACGGTGCCAAGAAGGACGGTTTGAAGTGAGCTGCTGACGTACGAAGTTAATCTGCTCTGCGCGGTTACCACCGTCGATAAGTACACGGTTAGTACGAGCCACAGAGTTGTCCATAGCCTCCTCGTAAGCCTTCTTGTACTCGTTGAAGAGCTTCTTCCAGAGTGCTGTCTCCGAAATCTCCATAGCCTCCTTGCGAGCCTCGGCCATAGCCTCAGCATCCATAGCCATATAGCGCTTGATAACCTCTGTAATCTGGAATACTACCTCACGCTCGTTGTAGTCGTCGCGGCGTACGATATCTACGGCGTTGTGGTTAGACTGCTTTGCAACCCACATACCGAAACCTGCCAAAGTAGTAGTAACGGTAGGAACACCATATGCTACCGACTCAAGTGGAGTGTAGCCCCAAGGCTCGTAGTATGATGCAAATACTGTGAGGTCAACACCTGCCAACATCTCGTAGTAAGGGATGTTGAAGATACCATCGTTGCCGTTGAGGTATGTAGGAACGAAGAGTACCTTAACACGTGAAGCAGTTGTAGAGAGGATGCTGCCCTCGATGCTCTGCGAAATCTGATCCCACGCCTCCTGCTCGAGGTAGTGCGAGAGGTAACGCTTCTGTGATGGGTTGATAGCATTCTCCTTATTCTCAAGGTGCTGTGCGAGGTCCTGACGTGCGCCAGCGTTGGCTGCAGGAACTGCGATAACTGCCAAAACATCGCGGTCGATGTTCGATGCTGCGAGCTGCTTCAATGACTCGAGGAATACGTCGAGGCCCTTGTTGCGGAACTCATAGCGGCCGCTGGTACCTACGATAAGGGTATTCTCCTGGAAGTTGTAACCCCAAGTTGCTGACGCTACCTCCAACATCTTTGCGCGAGCTACCTGACGCTGCTCGTCGAGCTTCTTGCCCTGTGGTACGAAGCCATTCTCGAAACCGTTAGGTGTGATGCGTGTCACCTCGCGGCCGAGCAAGTACTTACACTCGTTAGCTGTGATGTCGCTAACGGTAAGGAATGCATCTGCGTATGTAGCAGCCGACTTCTCCAACGAGTGCTTTGCCATAACGTTGAACTGACGAGCAAGCTCATCGGCGTTGAACTAATGCAAATCGTTGTAGAGTGGAAGACGGTTACCAGCGATGCAGCGGCCCATAACTGTAGCGTGGGTAGAGAATACTGTAGCTACGTAAGGAGCGTTGTCGCGCAAGTAGAGTGAACCTGCTGCAGCCATCCACTCGTGGAAGTGAGCTACAACCTTGTTTGTTGCACCTGCGAACTCCTCAACAAACGATGCGATTACAACACCAGCAGCGTGACCGAACAACACAGGCTCGATGTAGTCCCACTGACCTGAAAGTGAATCTACGTGGTATGACTCCCACAAGCTCTTGAGGATGTTGTCCTTCTCGCGGATGAATGACTTAAAGTCGATAAGGATAGCGATAGGGTTGCCCTCGATAGCCCAACGACCAATACGAACACGTACACCCTTGTTGTAGAGTGTCTCACGCCAAGCGGCGAGGAGGGTATTGTCCTCCTTAAACTCAGGACTTACAGCATCAAACGAAAAGTCAGGGCCGATAGTGATATACTTATCGCCGAGCATTCGCTTAACTGTAGGTGCCTTCGATGCGATGACAGTGTGAATGCCACCCACCTTGTTGCACACCTCCCAGCTAACCTCAAATAGGTAGTCAGGAGTTAAATTAACGTTACTCATATTTTTATTATTTCTGAATTATAGATTTTTCATCTAATAGTATGATAATTTATCCTTTTTGAGTTGCATCCTACTCAAAAGGGAATAACATATCACGTTGCAAAGTTAATATAATTCTTGAATTACGAATAAGAATTTTAAATTATTTTAATATATACGCCAATTAAATTGCCGAATGGCGATTTTTTTAGTCCGAATGGGAGATTTTTGTCGCTAAATATTCCAAAATGATGCGTTGATACATAAGAAGATATGCTCCTTAAATAGATAAATATATTCTTTTGGAGTGAAATTTTTGTATGGTAAAATTCTCCCTGTTTATAATATCGGGAGTTTCTTATTATCTTTGCGCTATGTTTAGCAAATTTACACAATATTACAAGCGCATTTTGACGTTGGCCTTCCCTGTTGTACTTGCACAAGCGGGACAGCTTACGACGCAGTTTGCCGATACGGCGATGGTGGGTAACTATGGTGGCGAGGACCCTGTGCCTCTGGCTGCAGTCTCGTTGGGAAGCTCACTCTTTTTGTTGATATATCTTGCCGCACTTGGTTTGGCGCTGGCTATCACACCGTTGGTGGGTGAGCAGTATGCACGTGGCGATAGACGCGAGGTGGGACGATTGTTCGAAAATAGCGTTATTTACTGCACCCTTATTGGTGTTGTCGCTACGGCCATAGCCATAGCGTTGCGCCCCTTTATCTCGGTGCTTGGCGAGTGGATGAGCGCCCCAGGGCAGAACATTACGCTGGTAGCTGAGATGGCGCTTCCGTACTACGATATGTTGGTATGGAGTATCATCCCGCTTATGCTCTTCCTCGCTGTGAAGCAGTTTCTTGAGGGAATCGGAAATACAAAGACGGCGATGTGGATTACGCTTGGTGGCAACGCGTTGAACATCTTGCTTAACTATATCTTCATCTTCGGTAAGTGGGGTGCGGAGCCTATGGGTGCCGAGGGTGCGGGTTTGGCGACGCTT
>JADBON010000245.1:0-2659 GCA_015656305.1 Alistipes sp. | reverse complement strand
CCCTATCACCTCGGGAGATACCGCTTTCCGCTCGGCACGCCTTATTATCGCCGATATGCTCGGTTACGACCAGAAACCGATTCTCAATCGACTCCTTGTTAGCGTACCGCTCTTTGCTATCGGTATTGCCATTGCGTTTGTTGATTTCGATGTTATCTGGCGCTACTTTGCGTGGTCTAATCAGGCGTTGTCGGTTTTCACGCTCTGGATGATTACGGCGTGGCTGCAACGTAAGGGTAGCGGCTTCTACATTCTCGCCCTTGTGCCAGCGATATTTATGACCTACATATGCTCGTCGTTTGTCTTCGTATCTACGCAGTTCGTGGGTATGGGAGCAACCACCTTGGCGTATGTCTATGGTGCTGCTACGACGGCTATAATTTCAGGAGTATTAATGCTTAAAATTCGTAAAGATGTCAAACGCGGAGCTTCAATTTAACCCCACCGAGGATCAGACCTTCGAGCTTGAGGGTAGAGGACGTTATAACTTTGTGCGCCATAAGGAGCGTGTTGATAAACTCGTCGCGGAGGGTAGGTATGCCGAGGCGTGTGAGGCGCGTTACGAGGCCTTTCAGGTGGTGATGGAGGCGTTACCCGAGGATGAGGCTATGCCACTAAGATGGGAGCACGCCAATAGCCGTGCTGCGGTGTCGATTATCTATGGCTCGGCTGTTGACCATTTCCGTATTGGTGACGTGGAGATGGCAATGGCGCAGTTGGAGATGCTCCTTGAGTGTGACCCCGAGGATCACTTCGAGTCGATTAATTTGTTGGCCCTCTGCTATGTAGCGATGCAGGAGTGGGAGGCCTTTGATGATATTGTTATTGACCTTACGGAGAAGTCTGCCGATGCTGTTGTGGCACGCCTCTGGGCATCATATCGCCGTGAGGGTAGTGTTGATAAGGCGCTTCTATCGTTGCTAAAGTCACGCTTCAAGGCATTTTATAGCGAGCTTATTGCTGCGGAGCATCCCGACGATGAGGCATTTCGACGTGATATCTCCTCGGAGCGACCTTCGCAGGGTGCCGAGGCTCGTGAGTGGTGGTTGCTTACCGAGCCACTATGGAGCGAGTTCCCGGAGTTTATCGAGGCGCTTAAATAAGATAAGAGGGCTGTCCAACGTATAATGGACAGCCCTCGTTATATCCTCGTAGACCTATTTCGTAAGTCGCTGATAGTGGCAGATGAGTAGGTTTTCGTCATCATCGTAGAGGTGCATACCATTGCCCTCGCAGTATTGCCACATCTTGCAGTCGGCGCACTTACCCTTCTTCGCCCACTCTCGGTTGCGGAACTTCTCGAAGCGGTTTTGCCATACATCCCAGAAGTTATCGCGATAGATATTTCCCTGTGTGAAGTTACCACGTACGGAGGTACATCCCGAGATATCGCCATTCACGCGAATAGAGGCGATGCCCACACCTGCGTGGCACTCGAATGGGTTGTTACGCACACGTAGCTCATAGCCACCGATGAAGCCCTCGCACGAGTACGAAGCCTCGATGAGCCCCTCCTTGCGCGTAGCCTCGATAAACTGCATCATATAGGTGAACTCCTCGTCATTTAGCTGAAGGTCCATATCCTTCGCAGCACGACCTACGGGGAAGATGCTGAAGAGTCGCCAGTTGCGTACACCAAGCGAGTATAGGAACTCCTTGAACTTCTCGAGATGAGGAATAAGCGCTGGGGTTACGCAGGTAACAACATCCGATGCCAACTCCTTATCTGCCGATATCATCCTTACGGCCTCAACAGCGCGTTTGAAGCTCTCCTTGTTCTGTCGGATGTAGAAGTGCTGCTCCTCGAAGCCATCAAGCGATACGGTTATGGAGTGTAGTCCCGCGCGGATAAGTGAGTCAAGACGCTGGCGTGTGAGGCCCAGACCATTAGTCACCATACCCCAAGGATATCCTCGGCGGTAGAGGTTTAAGCCTATCTCTTCGAGGTCCTTGCGTACCAACACCTCGCCACCCGAGAGGATTACCAACACCTTGTTAGGGTTTACGTTTGGCGTAACCTCATTATCCAACACGCGGAAGAAATCCTTGGCGGGCATATCTGTAAGTGTTGTGTCGATGCGGCAGTCGCTACCGCAGTGGCGGCACTGCAGGTTACAGCGTAGCGTACACTCCCAAAATAGTGTGTGTAGCGTATGCTCCTTGCGGCGTATATCACGTAGCTTCTTGAATAGCTTGAGCGCTATCCACTGTCTTACTCCTAATCGTTTTCCCATTTTAGTTCTGCTTTCGTTTTAGTTCTACATCTCCCAGCTCCACGTAATACTGATGTCTGGGGGCTATGACCTCTCTATCTTCGAACTCTCCGCCATTTGCCTCGCCATCCTCGTCATAAAACCAGATGCGGTCAGAGATACCTGCGATTGAGAACTCGCCACCCTCGCCCGTTCTTGCGAACTCTCCTCCATTATTCACGCGGATGCCCTTTATCGCATTGCCCTCGGTGTCTACCACACGGCCCGAGACGATATACTCTGGGTGATACTCCTCATAGGGTGTACCGTAGCACGCCACGCAGGTGAGTGTCATCCCAAATAGGGCAAATAGACGTGTTAATATTTTGCCTAACATAGCCGTTATAGCTTTTTAAGAGTTATAGTTCCCACATCCACCGAGCAGTTTCCCGAGTATCCCCACTCGT
>JADBON010000110.1:0-4912 GCA_015656305.1 Alistipes sp. | reverse complement strand
CCTGGGAGAATCGTAGCAAAATCGAGGATAAACTCCGTAGGCGAAAAACCTACAAGATGAAGGTTTGAGTATTGTCCAAGTCCCACCTGCTCGTCGAGTTGTATGTCAAACTCTGCTTTTTTAATCTCGCTCATATCTATGTGTTGTTTAATTTAAGAATTACTTTGTAAAAGTAAGAAAATATTTGCGAACAACCAAAAACTCAAAAACCGCACCGCAAAAAAATGATATTTTGTGTGAAATATTACCTTCGAATAGCTCATATATCTACCAAAATGTTGTATCTTTGCCACGATATGTGTATTGTTATGTCATAAGACATAAGGGCATAGTGCTTGATTGAGATATAGGATATGTTGTTCGAGATATTTAAGATACTCTTTGGAGGCCTTTGTGTGGGACTTGCCTCATCGGTGACGGTGGGACCTGTGGCGGTGTTGTGCATACAACGCACGTTGAGCAAGGGACACCTCTCGGGCCTTATGTCGGGCCTCGGCATCGCGTGTGCCGATACGCTGATGGCTATCCTTGCCTTCTCGGTCTATGCACTTTTGAAGAGCTATATCGACGAGTATAACACCATCATCCAGTTCTGCGGTGGTATATTTGTGGTTATCGTGGGAGTTATGATATTCTTCAAGAACCCTGTGCCACAGATTCGTAAAAACCGTGCGGGAAGGAGTGCCTTGTGGCAGGACTTCGCGTCGATGTTTGGCTTTACGCTTGCAAACTTTGTGGTTATCATACCATATATCCTTGCCTTCTTCACGATGTTCAATATCGACTTGGCGTTGGATGCGCCGCAGGGTGCTGATGTTGCTCAGACAGCATCGCAGGTAGGTCGCTGGATGAACAATATCTTGGTGTTGGTGGGCTTCCTCTTGGGAGCTATGTTGTGGTGGCTGGCGCTAACCTCAACAATTAACATCTTCCGCAAGGGCTTCCGACCACGACATATGCTTGTCATCAACCGCGTTGCGGGTGTGGTCATATCTGCATTGGGTATCATAACCCTTGTCACTGTAATAATAGGTTAACAAATGGATAACAAGAAGATTATTATCGCCATCGACGGACACTCGTCGTGTGGTAAGAGTACCTTTGCTAAGGCCATAGCAGCACGCCTTGGCTATATCTTTATCGACACAGGTGCGATGTATCGCGCTGTGACGTTGTACGCACAGGAGAATGGTGCAATTCAGAATGGTATCGTTGATGAGGAGCGTATCGAGGCTATGTTGTCGGATATTGCCATCGACTTCCGTTTCAATGCCCAGCGTGGTGCCAGCGATATATACGTAAATGGTGACCTCGTGGAGGGTAAGATTCGTACTATCGAGGTTAGTAACTCGGTTAGCGCAGTAAGTTCTATTGGTGCGGTGCGTAAGATGTTGGTCGCTATGCAGCAGCAGATGGGACGCAAGGGTGGCGTGGTTATGGATGGCCGCGATATCGGTACGGTGGTATTCCCCGATGCCGAGTTGAAGATATATATGACGGCAGATGCTATGGTACGTGCCGAGCGTCGCTTCAAGGAGCTTGCGGCGAAGGGTGATAACGTCACCTTGGAGGAGGTTTACGAGAATGTTGTGTCGCGCGATAAGGCTGATATGTCGCGTGCTATCTCGCCATTGCGTAAGGCCGATGATGCTATTGTGTTGGATAACTCACATATGAGTGTCGAGGAGCAGATGGCGTGGTTTGATGAGCAGTATCAGCGTGTTATAAATGGCTAATATGCGCATTACGATTGATGATAATTCGGGTTTCTGCTTCGGCGTAGTGCGTGCTATCGAGGTTGCCGAGGAGTCGTTGCGCCGTGTTGGCGAGGTCTACTCTTTGGGCGATATCGTGCATAACCGAATCGAGGTACAGAGACTTGAGGCCTTGGGCTTGCATACCGTCTCGCTGGAGGATATGGCTCAGTTGGGTGGTAGAACACTCCTTATCCGCGCTCACGGCGAGCCACCACGTACGTATAGGCGTGCCGAGGAGTTGGGTATAGATGTTGTGGATGCTACGTGTCCTGTTGTGGCACGTCTGCAGCGTGTGGTGCGTGAGGCGTATCAGAAGATGACGGCGGTAAATGGTCGTGTGGTGCTTCTTGGCAAGCGCGGTCACGCCGAGGTCATAGGTCTTACGGGGCAGGTGGAGGATGATGTTGTAGTTGTGGAGCGTGAAGAGGACCTCGAGGTGCTGGATTATAGCCGTCCGATATACTTCCTGTCGCAGACTACACAGAGCATCGAACTTTTTAACCACCTCGCCGAGATTATCCGCAGCCGTATGGCAGAGGGTGTTGAGCTTACGGTTAACGACACTATCTGTCGCCGCGTGGCGGGACGTGAGGCGTTGTTGGCGGAGTTCTCGAAGAGCGTAGATGTGGTGTTGTTTGTCTGTGGTCGCAAGTCATCGAATGGCAAGGTGCTTTCGGAGGTGTGTCGCAAGGCTAATGCGAGGTGCTACAATATCGAGGAGGCGCAGGACGTTGATATGATGTGGCTTGAGGGTGCCGAGAGTGTCGGTATCTGTGGTGCTACCTCCACGCCACGATGGTTGATGGAGGATGTGGCAAAGGCCGTTGAGGCTATGTGTAACGAGAAAAAATAGTAGAAATTATGGTGAGATATATTATCCGTTCGCTGAAGTATTTGCTCTTTATCAGCGTTTTGTATGTGGCTCTTACGTGGCTTATGTCCGTTACGTCGTACAACTCGCAGGTGGATATGTGGACGCTGCTTGAGGCGCAGTTACGTTCCGAGCAGGGAGTGTGGCTTGTTGTGGCTTTCGTGGCTCTTGCCATCTTCTATCCCCGTTTTGGATTTATGACACGTAGGATTGAGGGTGTGGATATAGCGAGCGACAGAGTGCGTATCGACAATGCTATGCGTGTCTTCGACTTCGAGTTTGTTGCCGAGGAGCAGGGGGTGCTTACCTATCGCGCTCGTGGAGTGTTTAAGCGCCTAACGTTTATGTACGAGGATAAGATTGAGGTGCGAGCCGTTGAGGGCGGCGTAGAGATTAAGGGTATTCGCCGTGCTGTGGCGCGTATTGCCTATCAGCTTGGCGCTTACGTCGAGAATAGTAGATTTGAGAAGTAGAGTATGTTACGTTCTGGGTTGCGATATGTTGTGCTTATTGTAGCGCTTGCTATAACTCTCTCGGCATCGGCGCAGGTGGATGAGCGTCAGAAGCGTGATTTCGACCTGGGGTGCAAGATAGAGATTCTTGCGAATATGATGCGAGAGTTGGAGTGTGGCTACGTTGAGGAGGTCTCGGCAGATGAGTTGCTGAAGGCCGCAGCACGTGGTATGCTTCTGGTCTCTGACCCATACACGGAGTATCTCTCGGAGGAGGCTATGGAGGATTTCGAGGTGATGACTACGGGACGTTACGGTGGCGTAGGCTCACTAATTCGCAAGAAGGGTGACTACATAATCTTTGCCCAACCTTATAAGAACTCGCCTTCGGATATCGCGGGTGTGAAGATTGGCGATAAGATTTTGGCTATTGGCGATGAGGATATGCGTGGTGCTACGGCGTCGGACGTAAGTTCGCGTCTTCGTGGTGAGGCGGGTACCGATATAAGTGTGGTTATAGAGCGCAATATCAGTGGTGCGATTGACACACTCTCTATTCGCCGTGAGCGTATCACAGTTCCGAGCGTCAATTATGCGGGTATGCTCCGCGATGGCGTGGGATATATCTCTCACAACGACTTTATCGAGGGTAGTTATGATGAGATGCGTCGTGCGGTGGAGAGCCTTATGGCGCAGGGTGAGTTGAAGGGCTTGGTGCTGGACTACCGCTCGAATGGCGGTGGCGTGATGCAGGAGGCTGTCGACATAGCCTCGCTCTTTGTGCCACGTGGCGAGCAGATTGTCTCGATTATGGGACGCGACTCCTCGTCACTTACGCACTACAATACACGCTATGCCCCTATTGCCGAGGATATCCCTATCGTTGTTCTTGTGAGTGGCTCATCGGCTTCGGCATCGGAGATTCTGGCGGGTGCGTTGCAGGACCTCGACCGCGCGGTGGTGATGGGTAGCCGTACCTATGGCAAGGGCCTTGTGCAGGGTACGCGATATCTCGGCTATAACACCTATCTCAAATATACCACTGCGAAGTACTATATCCCTTCGGGACGTTGCATACAGTCGCGTAACTACGCCTCGATGCGTAACGATGGTGTGGTGACCGAGGTGCCCGATTCGCTAATCTCGGAGTTTACGACACGTGGTGGTCGCAGGGTGTACGATGGTGGAGGTATAGTTCCCGATGTGAAGATTACACCAGAGTATGTAAGTCGCTTTGCCATAGCGCTCTACACTCAGGGATTTATTGAGGATTGGGCTGATGAGTATATGCGTAAGCATCACGCCGAGCCGATAGATATCAATACATTCTCAATTACGGATGAGGATTATGAGGAGTTTTGCCGCTTTGTGGCCGATAAGGATATTAGCTATGAGTCGGAGACACGCAAGGCGCTGAAGGCTCTTGAGGCTGCTGCCGAGAAGGAGCTTTATGCCGAGAGTATGGATGAGGCGCTGGAGATGCTGAAGGGGCTTGTACACGATGATAATATGTCGAACTTGCAGCGCTACCGTAGAGATATCGTCGAGGCGCTCAATGGCGACATCATACTCCGCTATGCCTATAATAGTGGCGTTTTGCAGCACTCCGCAGCCACAGATAGCAGTGTTGCGCAGGCCGTAGAGTTGCTACTTAACCGCGAGGAGTACGAACGAATACTCAGCCAACAGCATCTTGAGATGCACTAATAACATAACCATAGGATGAAACTACCGCATTTCACATTTCCACGAGGGGTATTCTCGACACGAAGCCGCACCTTGGTAATCTTGGTGGGCTTGGTGCTTGTCTCCCTGTCGTTATTCTACACGTG
>JADBON010000060.1:0-6323 GCA_015656305.1 Alistipes sp. | reverse complement strand
CGCTGCTTACCGCATCTCTGGCGAGCAGACCTGGGGTATTCAGTTCCACCCCGAGGTTTACCACTCGGAGGAGGGCTTCACAATGATTGAGAACTTCGTGAAGGGTATCTGCGGTTGCGCGGGCGATTGGACCCCTGCGGGCTTCGTGGAGAGCACCGTTAAGGAGTTGCGCGAGAAGTTGGGCGACGATAAGGTTGTCCTTGGCCTCTCGGGTGGCGTAGACTCGTCGGTTGCTGCAATGCTTCTTCACAAGGCTATTGGCGAGAACCTCTACTGTATCTTCGTCGACTCGGGCCTTTTGCGTAAGGATGAGTTCGCGGAGGTTATCGACTCTTACCGTGGCCTTGGCCTAAATGTTAAGGGCGTAGATGCTTCGGAGAAGTTCCTTGGCGACTTGGCTGGCGTCACCGACCCAGAGACCAAGCGTAAGATTATCGGCCGTGACTTTGTGGAGGTCTTCGAGCAGGAGGCTAAGAAGTTGCAGGGCGTTAAGTGGCTCGGCCAGGGTACTATCTACCCAGATGTTGTAGAGTCAGCGCAGGTAAATGGCACCGCTGTAGTCATCAAGTCACACCACAACGTAGGTGGTCTTCCAGAGAAGATGGGCCTCAAGGTTGTTGAGCCATTGCGTCTTTTGTTCAAGGACGAGGTTCGCCGCGTAGGCCGTTCTATGGGTATGAGCGACCGTCTTATCAACCGTCATCCATTCCCAGGTCCAGGTCTTG
The DNA here is from genome assembly GCA_015656305.1 of Alistipes sp. Classification (GTDB taxonomy): domain Bacteria; phylum Bacteroidota; class Bacteroidia; order Bacteroidales; family Rikenellaceae; genus Alistipes. Next base: position 5,598 of record JADBON010000060.1, on the reverse strand, counting down.
CCATCCGTATTCTTGGCGAGATTACCCGCGAGAAGGTGGAGATTTTGCAGAACGTCGACAAGATTTACCTCGACATCCTCCGCGAGACAGGCTGGTATGATAAGATTTGGCAGGCAGGTGCTATCTTGTTGCCTGTTCAGTCGGTAGGTGTTATGGGTGATGAGCGTACATACGAGCGTTGCGTAGCCCTCCGTGCCGTACAGTCTACAGATGGTATGACTGCCGATTGGGTACACATCCCATATGAGATTTTGGCACGTCTTTCGAATGAGATTATCAACAAGGTACGTGGCGTCAACCGCGTAGTGTATGATATCTCTTCAAAGCCACCAGCAACGATTGAGTGGGAGTAATAATTTATTGTGATAGCGGCACATCTGTGACGCTTCAGTCAACGCCACCAATGGGACGTACGTCAAGTACTACCCATCGGTGGCTTTTTCGTGTTAGCGCCACATCTGTACCACTCTGACAATAAATCCCCTCTCGCTACCCACCTTAAACTCCTTATCCTCCCTAAACTCCTTAAATTCCCCTCATATAACAAAAGAAAGAGGTGTGCCCACTACGGAGCACACCTCGTTTTGTTCACGGCCACAGAGCCGCGAAATTGCCTTCCAATGGCCGATTATGGGTTTGTACCACCATTGCCAAGCTCACCAGCATAGCTACCAGTGAAACGACGTCCGAGAGTATCAGTGATGTCGAACTCGAAGTTGTACATACCACGTAGGTGAGTAACTGTGATATAACCAGACGCGAACGAAGCCTTAACAGAGTTATAGGTAACAGTTGAAGAGTCTGCCAATACATCACCCTGTGGCTCGAATGGTGCTACCTCGTAAGTAGCTGCAGGGATAACCTTAGTGCCACCAGAGTGCTGGATGTGGAACATAATCTCCAATGCGTTGTCTGATGATCTACCAGTGAAGATACACTCGGTAGCATCCTGATAGTTCTTGTCGACTCTCTTCCAATCTGTGCAGTTAACCTCGTTAGATGTGTTACCAGAGAGGTCCATACCACGTACCGAACCATTGTAGCTCAATGCCACTACGTCGTTACCAGCCTGGAACGAACCATCGAATGAGATAGTCTGAGTCTCAGTATCTACGGCAACAACAAACGATGCATCCGAGATATCAGTTGCCAACGATGCGTTAGCACGGTAAGTAGAGTAGCCGTTGCGTGCAGCATTGTTAAGCAAGATAGTACCCTCGGCAGAAGAGTATGTGCCTGATTCGAGGCAGTGAACGTTAGGCTCTGCAAGGTAGAAGCTGATAACAGTCTGCATATCGCCCAAGAGGTCGTCGTGCTCAACGAATGTTACGTTCCATACGTGACCACCCTCCTCGAGGTCTGCCCAAGTCTCCACAACTGTGAATGCGAGGTAGTTCAAACCTGGGTTGTAGTTTGCAGGAAGCTGCTTAACGACATACTCAAACGCGTAGTCGCCATAAGTCAAAGTGATGATAGCCTGACGAAGTGACTCCTCGTTAGCAGCTACATCGAATGTCAAAGTGCCATTTGCAGCAACGAGGTTAGATACCCACGCTGCCTCGCAAGTAGCAACAACCTCTGCGCCCTCGATAGCGTTCTCGATAGTGTAAGCAACGCTCTGTGCGCCACCCTCAACAGCTACCTCCAAAGTTGCAGGGTCAAAGGTGAATACAGGAGCTGGAGCAACGTACTCTGCCTGCTTAACAGTAACCTTCTCCTCGAGCATACCGTAAGTAGCGGTGATAGTAGCCTCGCGAGCTGCGCCAGTGTTAGCAGCAACCTGGAAGATAATCTTCTCGCTCTGTACAGTAACCTGTGAAATCCAGTTTACGTTTGCGCTTGCAGTAAGCTCTACGCCCTGAACAGGGTTCTCGATAGTGTACTCGATAGTACCAATGCCACCATCCTGACCCATCTCCATAGGGTTCTCCGATGTGATTACCAATGCTGGAGCAGCGCTAACCTTCTTACCTGCCTGCTTCACAGTAACCTCCATCGAAGCCTCTGCGTAGTTTACGGTAATCTTAGCCTCGCGAGCCTCCTCGGCATCGTTCTCTGCAACTGCGAATGTGATGTCCTCGCCGAAAACGAACTCACCAATCCACGCTGCCTCGCAAACTGCCTCGAACTCTACGTCCTCACGTGCGTTTACGAGTGTGTACTCGATAGTACCCTGACCACCCTCAGCCTTGAAGTTCATAACCTCATTTGAGGTGAGGATAAGCTGTGCCTTCTTCTGTGGCTCTGGCTGTGGCTCTGGCTTGTCTGTACAAGCTACGAAGAGTGGCAATGCCAACATCAAATAAAATAGCTTTTTCATAATTAGTTATTTAGGTTTATAATGTGAATTTCCTCGATTTTAGATTACTCCTCAGGCACACCCTTTGTGTAGCTACCGCTGATGCTACCCGAAATCTTGTTACCCGCGTCATCCTTTGCCGCGTATGTGATAGTTGCCGAGCCACCCTCTACGGTCACCTGTATCAAGCCATCCACGATAGGAGCCATAACATCACCCTTGATAGAGTCGCCGCTCACCTTTGCGTACCACGCACCGATAAGGCCATTGTCCATCATACCTGGGATAAACTTATTGTTGTAGTCGCTGGTGTCGGTTGCAAGCTTCGTATAGTTAGCCGCAGGGCTTGTAGCCGAGCTTGTGAAGATATCCAACATAAACAAGTCGTCACCCTTCACAGCCTCGATAAACCAGTTCTGCATACCATTCTTAAGCACATCGCCATAGTTCGTAGCGGTGATAGTAGCACCCTTGATATCGAACTCGAAGTCCTCGGTAAAGGTAGAGTAAATCTGGTCGATGCCAACATACAAGTCTCCCTCGTATACTACGTGGTGAGTCTCGCCATTTGTGAACTCGATAACCGCCTCAAACGAATTCTCCGCCACGGTTACGGTAGCTGTTTTGTAGCTTCTTGCCGTAGCATACTCTCCCGCAGCATTCATCACAGCATACCAGCTGCTCTCGTCCGAGAATGTGCCACTTGCGTGTGTGTTATTCGCATCGAAGGTATATGTGCCGTCAGGAAGAACGGGATACTCCTCATCGCCTGCTGTCGATGAGTAGAAGTCGAAGTAGTAGTAAGTACCATTAGCCTTCGCCTCGCCGCTCTTGCTAACGCCGATATCCGAGAGGATTACGTAGTAGTTGTATGTGCTACCTGTCTTACCGCCGTAGATACCCTCGAAGCGCTTTGCCTGATACTCCACATCGTAGTCACCAGCGTTGCCAGCCTTCTGACGTACCACCAACTTTACATCCTTCGCACCCTTGTACTTAACCAAAATCGTAGCCTCACGAGCATCGCCCTCGTTAGCCTCTACGTTGATGATGATATCCGAGTTGAACTCTGCGCGAGCATCCATCCACTCCGCGTTCTCCTCGACAGTAACACTACCACCCATAGGGTTGATGATTGCAAAGCCTAAGGTCTGCTCGCCACCAGCCTTGTTGAACGTTACCTCCTTCTTGCTGAAGTCAAGAGATGATGTGTAGGTAGGCTCGTCGTTACCCTTCTCGCACGCAGTGAGTGCAACGGCCACGATAGCCACAAGTGCCAAAAATTTTCTCATAGTTATAAGTTTTGTTATTGTATAGACAAATATTCGTGCAAATATACAACAATTATTTGGATTACCCACGCCTCGCGGCATAAAAAAAGTGGCCTTCGAACGATAGTCTCGCGCTACGAATAACAAAGAAGGGCTACCCCTGAAAGTGGAGTAGCCCTAAACCGTAAGGTATAAATACCTTTAGTAGCGGAAGCTAACCTTCTGCTTCTTAACGCTCACCTGCGACTTCTTCGCCTGTGCGTTAAGAGCCTTTGCTGAGTAGCCTTCAGCATAAGCATCAGCAGTCACGCTACCGGTAATCTTATTGCCGTTGTCGTCTACGCAGTCATAATTAACTGTCATAGCGCCATTCTCGCCCGCTGTGATAGTGATAGTACCATCAACGATAGGAGCCATAGCAGTGTCGATATAACCCTCTGTAAGCTCTGCATACCAGCAACCCAACATATAACCATCAGGGTCTACAGCACCTGCTACGAACTTATTCTTAGCATCGCTGAGGTCTGTAAGAAGTGTATAAGTACCTGACCAGTCGCTGTTTGCAGGGTCTACCAAGAGGTCGAGCAACAAGTAACCGCCAGTACCTGTATATGGGTCCTCGTAAATCTCTACAAACCAGTTGTCGGTATCAGCGGTGTAGTAGTCACCGTAGTACTGTGCAAGGTGAATCCAACCTGATGCGTCAAGCTCAAGGTCACCCTCGAGAGTAGATATACCCTCGCCACCACCTGTTGAAGGAGCCAACGATAGGTTACCCTCGTAAGTGATAGTCATCTTAAGGCCATCCTCGCGTACCATCTCGGCAACAATCTTACCATCGGTAACCGTAATAACACCACTCTGGTAGATATGCCACTCAAGGTTGGCCTCCTCGTCGGTAGTAAAGCCATAGGTGTAACTCTCGCCCGATGTGCCAGCCGCGCAGCTATTGTCGAAGTCCAAAGTATATACGCCGTTAGGAACTGTGTATGACTCGTTTACCTCATTAGAGTAGAAGTCGAAGTAGAAGTAGTTTGCTGGATACTGCGCCATTGTACCCTCTACCAAAACATCCGACAATACGCAGTAGTAGTTGTGTGTAGTTACGCCACCCTCTGGAGCGTAGTACTCACCACCAAAGAATGTAGCGTTAAACACGAACTCATCACCTACTGGAGGCTCTGTGTTGCCACCAAAGTCGAAACCTGCAACAACACCTGTCCAGTCGATATCGAGATGGTCGCCATACTCCGACTCGAAGTAACCCTTGATATTTGTTGTGCCATCAGCGTTGTGAGTAAGAGTGATGTCGGCAGCAGTTACATAAGCGCCCTCGCCAGTCTCGATGTTCCACAAGAAGTTTGACCACGATGTAACGCCACCATTATCCAAAGTGTAGTTACCCTCAGAGAGGTACTTGTCGTTAGGATTAGTGTAGTCCATCATATCCAATGAGTGGTAGTTGTTCTCGTCGATGTAGAGGTCCACCTCGAAGTTACCAAGGTCCCAGCTATCAGCGCGATACGCCTCAACCTTCACAGGGTTAAATGTCTTAGCCTCAGGCTTCTCCGCAGGCTCCATATCCAACACAGGACCCTCGTATGTGAAGTGGTATGGCTGAACAGCAACGTTAAGCAACAATATATCGAAAGAGTAGTTCTCGCCATCCTTCTCTACATTCACAATACCTGACTCAAACTCATAAGCAGCCGCTGGCTCCCATACAATTACCTTACACTCCTCGATAAGAAGAGTCTCCTCCTGATACTTGCCAGCCTGAAGGATAGTCTCACCCTCTGCGCCTACCAAAACAATACCAAGCTCGATGTTCTCTGCATCGTCGGCAAATGCCAAGAAGAAGTAGTTATCTGCTTTTCCAAACTCTGCACTTGGAATACGTGCTGCACCCGCCATCTCAACATCCATAGCGTAAGGAATCTCTTGTGCCAAACGCTTTACAGTAACCTCAAATGACTGCTCCTCGTATGCCACCTTAATCACAGTCTGGTCAGCCTCCGCAAGATAAGG
>JADBON010000226.1:0-2910 GCA_015656305.1 Alistipes sp. | reverse complement strand
GTCGTTTACTCTCGGTAATAGTTGTAATTGGCTTCGTAGGCATCCTCTTTGCGCAAGAGGTTGCCTATCGTCATATCGCGGCCATAGAGAACTACTCGGCGGATACTATTAAACAGAAGCCAAACAATAAAACGCCACAGCGTCGTCGTATCGACTTTATGGCTGACGAGGTGAAGCCTTATAACCGTACGGGCGATAGCATAGTCTATTTCGTCGGAAACTTTGCCGCACACCACAACGGAGCTGTTATTACGTGCGATAGTGCAGTTCGTTTCAGCGATCTGCGTTGGGGTTTCTTTGGTCGTGTGCTTGTAAATCAGGACTCAATATATATATATGGTGATAGCGCTATCTACGATGGCGACGCCAGTATGGCCGAAATCTACGCGCCGATAATTAAGGTGGTGGATGGTGATGCACTTCTCTATACCTACAATTTCCTCTTTAACACAGAGGAGAAGATTGGTAGCTATAAGGGTGGCGGAGTGTTGGTACACGATGATAATATCATCGAGTCAGTACGTGGATATTACGATGCGGAGAATCATAATATTATCTGTGTCGAGAACGTAGAGTTGCACGGCGAGGAGTATGATATGAAGAGTGACTCGATTATCTATAATACTGATACCGAGCTCGCTCAATTCTTTACCAATAGCGAGATTTGGAATGCTGACGGTGATTATCTTTCGGCTGATGCGGGACACTACGATAAGCAGCAGGATCTCTATATGGTTACACGCAGCGGATATATTCTTACGCAGGATCAGGAGGTGTGGGGCGATACACTCTCATACTACCGCACTGCGGGACACGTTTTAGCCTATGGTAATATCCAGATGGACGACTTCAAACAGAAGATGCTTGCCTTTGGCGACTATGCGGAGTATTGGTCGGAGCCCGGAAATGTGTTGCTTACGCGCAGACCGTCGATTGTAAGCTACGACCTCTCGCAGAGCGATTCTGTCTTTATGAGTGGTGATACGTTGCAGATTTTCACTATCTCGCTTCTTGCCGAGCGTGAGCAGAAAGAGCGCGAAGCCGAGGAGATGGCTGCAGCCTAGCCAAAACCAGCGCAAAATGCTGATCAGCAGGTTGCTCCAAAGAACGACACAACGCCTCAAGCAGCCCCCCAGCATCAGCAGACAGATGTAGCTCATCAGGAGGAGATTGGTCAAACAACGGAAAAGAGTCAAACCAGTGAAAATAATGGCGCTACCGAGCAGCAGAGAGATGTTGCGGAGGCGGACGATAACGATATAGAGGCGGACGACGAGGAACTTGTTGAGCAACCCACAGATAGTATTGCTCAGGACTCTGTAGTACAGCTTTCAGCCAAGGAGCAGAAGGCTCTTGAGCAGAAACAGGCTAAGGAGGCGGCTCAGAAACTCAAGGAGGCCAAGAAACGCGAAAAGGCGGCTATCCGTAAGGTGCATCTGGACTCTATCGCCAAGATTCGTCAGGCAAAGGCTACGGCCATCTTGGATAAGATGAAGGTCAAGGAGATGGAGCGCATCGCTAAGGACTCTGTGCGCCGTGCCGAAAGACGCGAGAAACTCCTTGCCAAGGGTGGCGATGTGGCGGAGTTAGATTCGTTAGATAGCCTTGCGCGTGTACGTAACGAGCGCGTTCTTCGTCAGTTGGAGTCGCGTAATGATAGTTTGAGCAGCACGCCTAAGTCGGATATCCCGCAGGCTGAGGAGACGGCCGCAAAGAAGGAGGGCGATATTAAGTCGGATAGTGTACGTAATGACTCTATATCGGCTGATAGCGCATATCGTTTGGTAAAGGCATATCGTAATGTGAAGATGTTCAGAAAGGATGCGCAGATGGTTTGCGACTCGCTTGTAAGCTCATCGCAAGACTCTATCGTGCATCTCTATTTGGATCCTGTGCTGTGGAATGGCTCTAATCAGCTCGCATCGAAGACGATGGATTTGCATACGCAAAATCAAAAGTTGGTACGTGCCGAGTTTGACGGTACGCCAATTATGGTGGCTGTTATCGACTCTACATATTACAATCAGGTGGCAGGTAAGAAGATGATAGCTCTCTTCCGCGATAATGAGATTTACCGCAACGATGTCGATGGAAATGTGCAGACAATCTATTTCCAGCGCGAGAATGAGCAGACAACGCTTGTTACGGAGATGATATATGTGGAGAGTGCTTCGGCTTCGTTCTACATCGAGGATAAGGAGTTGGTCGGTATGACATACCGTAACGATGTCCCCTTCACGATGTATCCCATCAATCAAGTGCCCGATACGCAACCTCTCAAGTTGGACAATTTCAAGTGGGTGCCCGCATTGCGTCCAGCGCTTGAGGATGTCTTCGACCGTACTATTCGTCCTTCGCGACGTGAGAATGAGGAGCGTAAGCGCCCTACGTTTAATATCGTAAATGCTATGGACCGCCGCAAGGAGCGACTTATACGTTCGGGTGAATGGATTGACCGCGAGGATGAACTCACGCCCGAGCTCATCGAGTGGCGCGATTCGCGTATGTAATAGTATGCACAAACTTTTGGTGGGTGGAGTGTCGTATCTCTTGTAGCGGATGCTAAAATCTGTAGAATTTATAATCTTTTTTTATCACTTTTTCCTCTTTTTCTTGTTGAGCAAAGATTTTTTGTGTAATTTTACGTTGATAAAACCTAAGAGAATCAATTAACTTAAAATTATACAACTATGAGCTCTAAATTTTCACGTTTAGACTTCCTCCGTTTTTCGGCTTTGGGAGCATCTACATTGTTCATTCCTCGCGCTTTGACAGCAGCCGAGGCACCCAAGAAGGCAAAGAAGGGTGACGTAAATGATAAGATTAACATCGGTTTCATCGGTTTGGGTCAGCAGGCTATCCACTTGGTGAATGGTTTCTTGACTATCCCCGAGGTACGCGTTATCGCAG
>JADBON010000064.1:0-6213 GCA_015656305.1 Alistipes sp. | reverse complement strand
GCATTGCCTAACGTATCCTCGGCAGCACGCTTATTGCCCTCACCCAGACGTATCGAGATTCGTGCCGCAGCACCAACACCCACCATAGCACCAAATGCCGAGGCGATGTTCATAATAGGAAGCGTAACCGCCATACCTGCGATTGCTGCGCCACCCACACCGTGACCAATGAAGATACTGTCGATGATGTGGTATAGCGACGACGACGCCATAGCGATAATCGCCGGAATGGAGTATCGTGCAAGGAGCTTACCTATGGAGTCCGACCCCAACGATACTGTATTATTATGTGCTGATGCCATTTACTATCTCTTCTGCAATATTTATCTATTCATCAAATGTTGCCACTGCAACTATCATATCTCCTTCGTGGAGTTGTATCTCGACTACGGCCCTGCGCTCATCTCCCGCAAGCGAAGCCTGCATCTGTCGTGTCACCTCGTCGTGGCTCTCTATACGCAACTCATCACGTAGCTCCACACCACGCTTGCCATATAGCTTATACAGAGCCTCCTTCGCACACCATACGTAAGCCGCCCAATGCTTATGCGACGAGAGTGTCATCTCCTCGTGGCTCATAAACCTACTCTTGGCACGCTCGAAATCACGCTCCGACGACTCTATGTCGATGCCCACTTTTCGGTTGCTAATGGTCACCGCAACAACCCTCTGGCTATGGGCTACGCTAATCCACGTATTGGGTTTGTCGACCATCGGTGCCCCCACCTCGTTGTAGGATATCCGCACACCACGTCCCAGCTCCTCGCGAACTACCCTTCGCCACGCCAGATGCTCTCTGCGGCGTGCCTCGTTCTGGAAGCGCGATGCTGATGCAACATCCTCCGCCGTGATAAGCGTGTCGCAACATAGATAGACGGGAGGAACCTCCCTAACAACGGTTTTAACCATCAACCTCGACTTTGATTTTATCTACTCGGCGGCCATCCATCGTTGCGATAAAGAACTTCACACCGTGTGACTGAAGCTCATCGCCACGACGTGGTAGGTCGCGCTTAAGCTCCATCATAAGACCTGCAAGAGTCTCGGCGTGGCCCTCAACATCAGCAAAGGAGTCCTCGTCATAGCCGATAGCCTCCACAAAGTCGCAGATGTGAATCTTCGCATCGAAGATATAGGTACGCTCGCCAATCTTCTCATAGAGCTTATCCTCCTCGTCATCGCTCTCATCGGTAATCTCGCCCACAACCTCCTCGAGGATATCCTCAAGCGAGACAAGTCCCTGTGTCGCACCATACTCATCTACGACAATAGCGATGTGAATCTTCTTCTTCTGGAACTCCTTCAGCAGGTCGTCAATCATCATATGCTCTGGCACGAAGTAGGGCTTACGCAGCAGCTCCTGCCACGCGAAGTCATCGCCCTTGCCAATGTGACGTAGCAAGTCCTTGACATACAGCACGCCGCGTACGTCATCCAAATCCTCGCCATATACGGGAATTCGTGAGTAGCCCGTCTCAACGATAACCTTACGCACCTCGTCGTATGTGGCTTCGTACTCGATGCCTGTGATATCCACTCTCGAGTGCATAATCTCCACAACCTCGGTCTGTCCGAACGACACGATACCCGAGAGCATCTTCTGCTCCTCCTCCGAGCCAGTTTCGGTAAGGTCCACAGCATCGGCAAGCTCCTCAATCGAAATCTCGGAGTTCTTCGTCGCAAGACGGCTCACGTGGCTTGAGGTACGAATCAAGATTACGGCCAAGGGGTAGACCGCCCAGCGCAGAAACTTAAGTGGTGCGGCGAGGAATCGTGCCATCTTCACAGGGTTGGTCTGCGAGAAGACCTTAGGCATAATCTCGCCAAAGAGCAACAATAGGAAGGTGATGATAACGGTGTTGAAGATAAACTCCCACACACCGCTGAATATGAATATAGCATCTACAAGCTGGGTTACGATGATAACCAAGCAGATGTTAACCATATTGTTGGTAACCAGGATAGTTGCCAATAGTCTATCGGGATTCGATAGCAGGTCCAATACTCTGTGGGCTTTAGCATCGTTCTTCTGCTCCAACGCCTCGATATCGGTGCGCGAGAGTGAGAAGAATGCCGCCTCCGACCCTGAGGCCATAGCCGAGAGTATGAGGAGTATTACCGAGGTTATGCCGAGAGCGGTGATAGTGAAGATATCAAAGCTCTCTCGAATCATTATAGCATCCATTCGTCGGAGTTTAGATTAACTTAAAAGAGTGAGCCATTACTGTTCTCTGGCTCCTCCTTCTGAATCTCACGTACCACAGAGTGGTATGGGGTTGGAGGTACAGGCTCCGACTCATCCTCGAATGTTGAGCGACGACGTATGTATGCAGGTTCACGCAACTGCAATGAGATGCTCTTATAACGGTTCTGCTGTGGTGTGATTGTCACAGGCTCGTGAGTCTCGATACGGCGTGTAGGAGTTGGCTTAACCTCCTCCACAGGCTTCACCTCAACGGTGCGAATCTCCTCCTCGAATGGGTCCTCAATCTGTGGGCTTACATACTCGGTCTTAACCTTAAGCTGGTTGCCATCCGCAAAACGTGTAGCCACAACAACAATCTCTATCTCATCATCCTCGAGGTTAGGCTTCTCGCTAACACCCCAGATGATATCTGCCTCGTGGAGATTGCCATCCTCGTCTGTGAAACTTGCGTTCTTCTGGATATACTCCAACACCTTTGTAATCTCGTTCTGTGCAAGCTGGTCGATGTCGCGTACCGAGAGGCTGATAAGAATCTCCGTAGCACCTGTGATGTGGTTATCATCCAAGAGCGATGATGCGAGGGCTGCCTCGGCAACCTCCAAGGCGCGATTCTCACCCTCGGCCTTAACAACCGACATATGCGCACGGCCGCTCTTACGCATAACCTTCTCCACATCGGCAAAGTCGACACGTATGAAGGCCTGCTCTACGGTGATAAGCTCTGCGATACCCTTCGTAGCCTTACCCAACACATCATCCGCACGTCCAAAGGCCTGCTTCAATGGAAGGTCGCCATAGAGCGCATTGACACGTTCGTTGTCGATAACAAGCAACGAGTCAACCCACTGGTTAAGCTCCTTGAGGCCCTCCACAGCGTTGTTGTAACGCGATGGTCCCTCCACGCGGAGTGGCATCGTAACAACGGCAACGGTAAGGATACCCATATCGTGTGCGAGCTTCGCAATAACAGGCGAGGCTCCCGTACCCGTACCACCACCCATACCTGCGGCGATGAAGAGCATCTTTGGTGCCGAGGTCTCAAGAAGTGTGCGTAGCTGCTCCTCGCTCTCGATGGCGAGTTTACGGCCTATGGCTGGGATGTTACCCGCACCAAGACCTGGACCCATCTGAATCTTATTGCGCACAGCGCTATTATGCAGTGCTCTGCGATCGGTATTACAAACTACGAAGTTCACACCTGCGATATCCATAGTCTGCATATGGTCGACAGCGTTACCGCCACCACCACCTACACCGATAACCATAATCTGCGACTCGCTATCGAGAACAATATCCGATAGCTCGCCACCACTAACGGCAATGGCAAGGTCATCTGCTAAAGTATCTTTGTAGTGTATATTATCACTCATATCTATATCTCTAAAAATCGTGTTAATAATTTAGATGATTTGGTCATCACCCTTATCGTTGCCCGCAAACATATCGGCCAATCTATCGAACAAACGGCCTATACGATTTTGAGTATTTGTGTTTGTCTCGGGAATGTCGATTATTGGCTCATCGGTAGTCTGCTCGGTCGTATCATCATCCACCTCTGGCATCACTGGTGTGAGCTTCTGTGGCTGTACCACAACCCCCTCATCCTGTCTCTTTGGCTGCTCGGGAGCTGGTGTTGGAGTAGGTCGTGGAGGTATAGGCATCTCCTGCTGCTGATAGCCGCTATGTGGCGTAACACGAGGCTGAGGCTCTGGAGTGCTAATCTTTGGACGCTCCGCAACAGCGCAGCTGCCACGCTTTGCACCGTAGAGCAACAACGATGCTACGGTAGCATAGGCGCGTGTTGCCATATGCTCGTGGATGCTATCCGTAAAGCCATACTCTGGGTATACCGAGCGTACATCCTCGTATCCCAACTCGCTTGCGAAGAGGTCCTCGATGTTCTGCATCTCGGCACCACCACCTGTGATAAGTACCGTAGGGGCAAAGCGGCTGCCGCAGCCCGCCTCCTTAATCTCCTTCTTCACCCACTCGCAGATATCCTTCAAGCGCTCCTCGATGATACGAGCGAGGTTACGGCGACGGATGCTTCGAGTAGTTCCCTTGCGGATATGTGGAAAGGTAATCTTGTCGTCGGTAGTGCGCTCAACAAATGCAGAACCGAAGTTCACCTTAAGGCCCTCCACGTAGTTGCTTGGGATGCCATAGGCGCGAATATCGCCGTTGATGCTATTCATACCCATAGGTACTGAAGCGATGTAGCGCACCTTGCCGCCCTGAAGCACGGTGATATCTGTGATGCCGCCGCCGAGGTTGATAACCACAGCGCCCTCCTCCATATCCTCGGTTGTGGCAACGCCGATATGCGAAACAAGAGCATTAGGCACAAAGGCCTTAACAGCGATATCCTGCTTTGCCAAGCAGTGGAATAGACGCTCACGCATAGCGCGGTCCGAGAGGATAAAGTTGTAGATACCAACTAGTTGGTGACCATAAGCACCCACAGGCTCATCGACCTCCTTGCCATCGACCTTGAAGCGGAGTGGCTCCTTGGTGATAATCTCCTCTCTGTCATCAGGGAGCTTCACGCTCTGCATACGGCGGTCGAGGTTCTCCAAATCGCGGCTTGTAATCTGGAAGCTACCATTATTCTGCTCATCCTGAACATATACGTGGTCGCTAACCTGCTCGCAGCGAATGAAGTCGCCCGAGAGACCTGCATAAGCCTCGGTAATCTTGATACCAAGCTCCTGCTCTATACGCTCCTTTGCAGTGTGTACAGCACGTCCCACAGTCTCACTGTTCTCCACACGTCCAGCATTCACACCCTGTACTGGCTCCGAGGTTATGCCAAGGATATCTACGCGGCCATCCTCCATTACAGCACCTACGGCTATAACGACGTTTGTTGAGCCAACGTCAATTGCTACAATTTGTTTACCTTTCATTGTTGTATCCGTTTTTTATTTATTTGTCATACTCGTTGGATGGCTTGCGCCATCAATAGGCTATCGGCATACCACCTGATTGTTGTATCGTAGGCTTATGTTTCGATACTTATCCCAGCCTATATTGTTAAGTCCCTTGTCGTAGAAGCGGCGTAGGGTAGTTAGCTTTTTGCCAAGATTCTCCATAGTTCCGAGGTCTACGGTGAAGCGTCCCGAGCGCGGTATAATAGCTATCTGGAGTGGTGTTATACCACCTCCTGTTGCCACAATCTGCACCACCTCGGCACTCCAGAACGAATCCTCGGAGATGCGGAGTACGAATCTCTTAAGTGCCTCGAAGTCCTTATCCTGCTCGGTGATACGCTCGCCCTTCTGTCGCATTAGTTCCTGCTTACGCTCCAGCTCGGCAATCGAGGCCTTTATGCTTCGCTCGTTGGTGCTATGCTCCTCCACCGCACGACTAAGGCGTACCTTATGTGCCTCGGCAAGAATCTTAAACTCCTCGTCCGACATAAATGGGTCCTTCTTGGGCTTGGCGCGTTTCACAAGACGTAGCGCACGATTATTCTCAAGGAGCTGCTTATAGTGGGGAATCTTCGCATCCTCAAGTCGCTGAATGCTGTCGTTGAGCATCGCGATATTGTTGCGTGTCACATCCTTGGCATAGCCCATAAACCCTTTGGCAAAGAGTGGCTTATAGTCGCCCGTAATAACAGGTACGTGTACTGGCGCAACGCCCTTGGCAGGCAGAAGATATCCATCCTGGGTAAGATACATATCGTAGCCCGAGATACGCATACGTGCAATAGGCTCGCGCTGCAAGATGTCAATATCCACGCATCCATCGTAGGTAACGCTTACGTTGGCATCCGCAACGGCATTATGGCTCTCCACAGCGCTCTCAATCGCCGAGATATCGAGCTTCTCGAGGATGGTTCCCTCGGGGTGGAGGTTCTGCTCCTTGAGCCAGCAAGAGATAGCATAGGCATCAATCATAGGGTTGTTGCCACCACCCTCAATCTCGATGTTGGTAACGGTGACTAACCTCTCACGGTCGTTCTTCGTGGTGAGCCTCTCGGCAAACGCCACAACGACAATGAG
>JADBON010000284.1:0-2345 GCA_015656305.1 Alistipes sp. | reverse complement strand
TGGAACAATCCTTTTGTAGTATGGGGTAAGTATCGCAAGGGATCTTTCCGCACCACCCTTCCTCTATCGTTCCAATTCCACCATACGCAGATGGACGGTCCTATATCTACGGGATTCCTAAATAGACTACAACAAGTTATGAACGAAATTGAGTATTAGGCTATGAAAGAGATATATTTGGCTGGCGGATGCTTCTGGGGTACAGAACACTATTTCAAACAGATACACGGTGTTATATCAACTACCACAGGATATGCTAATGGCAACATCGACAACCCAACTTACGAGCAGGTATACACCGATAGTACGGGCTATGCCGAGACCGTACACATCGTTTACAACCCCGATGTAGTAAGCCTCACATTACTCCTTGAGATGTTCTTTCGCTCGATAGACCCCACATCCCTAAACCGCCAGGGCGAGGATTGTGGCACACGCTATCGCACAGGCATATACTACACCTCAGAGGATGATATCGCTACAATCAAAGACGTATACAATGGCATCGAGCGCATAATTGGCGAGCCACTAATGGTCGAGGTGGAGCCATTGAGAAACTTCTACCCCGCCGAAGAGTATCATCAAGACTACCTCGACAAGAATCCTCGTGGTTATTGTCACATCCCTTTCGAGTTGATGATTATGGCTCGCGAGGCGAATAAAGAGTAGGCTACAACAACGGATAGATAGTTGGTGGCTGGATAGATACCCACTCCGCACCATTACCTCGCGATGTGCAGACAATGCGCACCGACCTTATACGCTTTTTAGGGTAGTCAATAGTATATTTTCCGCACTCGAGTTCTCCAAGAATCTCGGTTTCGCCATCGCTATATGTAACCTCTACATACCCCTTCTCGAAGATATATCTGGGTAGCTGGAAGTTTCCCGTAGCCACTACCATACGGCGACACTCAATACCATAGTTTGGATCAGGCTCATAATAACCAAATTCATCGTAGGCTTCGACTGCAAAATCAAACATAACCCAATCGCCTACATCTGCAGCACGTGTGGTACGCGCCAAACGACCATACCCCTCCGCCTTATCGAATGAGAAACGCTCGCTATCTGTCATTGACGAGGTTATGTTAAACGGTGGTGTCATAGTCTCGAAGTGTCGCGAGTGTGCCGATACTGGCGATGTTGCCTTACCACGACGCGACACAAAGGCATAACGCTGTGGAAAGTAATGTGGGTCTATAGGTTTAGTGTATTCTCGCTCAATGATATTTCCCTCATACTCAAAAGTATAATATACCTTGCTTCCATCATCAGTTGACACAGAAAGTAGACCATTCTCATACTTCACTACAGGTGGCATCAGGCGATAGGCAACACCCATAGCATCCAACCTATCGTAGTGCGCAACCATTCGCTGATAGAAACTTTCGGCATCACGCTCATCGCTATTTACCCACGCAATCTCCGAAAAAGCAACCATACGCGGAAATGTCATATAGTGCAGATAATCAAGCGTTTCAGGCGTATGCGAGGCGTATAACTCACTGAAGAATGAGGCCTCAAGACCGAGAATATTCTGCTCCTCTGTTGCACTAAACCCTACTCCCTTTGGCGAGAAAGAGTAGACTTTCGACCAATCGAACACCGCTGCCCAATCGTGACCTGGCTCACGCGGCGTCTGCTTCATATCGAAGTAGAAATATTGTCCTGGCATAACCACCGTAGAATAACCCTCGGCAGCTGCTGCGCGACACTCCTTTATACCTTCCCAGCCATAAACACGTGTTTCGGATGATAGTGTACCTCCCTCAATCGCCTCATTCCACACCGCGGGGAGCTTACCATAGCGAGCGAGAATATCCGACAAGCGCGACATAAAATATTGCTGCAACTCCTGCGGCGTTTCCATACCCTTCTCCTGCATCAGACGCTGACAATCGGGACAACGCTTCCACTGCGACATATCCACCTCGTCGCCACCAATATGAATATAACGGGATGGGAAAAGCTCACAAACTTCACGAAGAATATCCTCCAAAAGAGCATAGTTCGACTCCTTCGAAGCACAAAATGCCGAGCGTGTATCATAACCAAATGCGCGCGATGTATTAGGCTGATAATCACACAATATCTCAGGATGAAGTGTAGCAATACATAAGCTGTGTCCTGGCAGGTCAATCTCTGGGATAACCTCTATATTTCGCACTGCGGCATAGTCGATAATCTCACGCATATCCGCCTTCGTATAGTAGCCTCCCCAACGCTCACCCCACTTACCATAGCGTGGCCAAATCTTGGCATCACCACCTCGAAAACCACCCTCCTGTGCGAGCTCTGGGTGCGATTCTATCTCAATGCGCCAAGCCTCGTCATCGGTAAGA
>JADBON010000301.1:0-2161 GCA_015656305.1 Alistipes sp. | reverse complement strand
CAAACTCACCCGTAGCAACGCCCTTGCCGAGTGCCGTCTCGACGCTCTGCACAAACTTCTCGTAGAGTGGCTTCGAGATAGCCTCGGGTGCAGCCTTTATCCACGATGGGCGGTTGCCCTTCTTCGTGAGGGCGTGGAGCGTAAACTGGCTGACAATCATAATGTCGCCTGCGATATCCTCCACCGAGAGGTTCATAACGCCCGCCTCGTCGTCGAAGATGCGTAGCTGCACGAGCTTCTTCGTTAGCCACGCGATATCCTCGTCGGTCTCGTCATTACCCACGCCAACCAATACCACAAGGCCCTTGCCTATCTCGGAGAATACCTCGCCACGGATATGGCATCGAGCCTCGGTGACGCGTTGTATTAGTAGTCTCATTGCTGTGCCTCCTCGAAGAATGTCCAAAGGTTATCGTTCTTAGGCACAGGTGCTGTAACGGTAATCTCCGCACCGCCAACGGGGTGAGCAAACGACACGCGGCGTGAGTGCAATGAGATACCTCCATCCTTATTCGAACGCTTTGCACCATACTTCAAATCTCCCTTGATAGGGCAGCCGATAGCCGACAGCTGCGCACGAATCTGATGGTGACGGCCCGTCTTGAGGTCTACCTCTATAAGTGTGTAGTTTGTCGAAGCGCCCAATACGGCATAGTCGAGAATAGCCTCCTTGCCATCGCCCTTTGGACGCTGGTGTGCGTGTGAGCGGTTGGTCTTTGGGTTGCGGACAATCCAGTGGTGAAGCGTACCCTCCTCGTCGTTAGGGCGATTCTCGGTGATGGCCCAATAGGTCTTCTTAATCTTATGCTCGCGAATCATCTCGTTGAGGCGTGTGAGGGCCTTCGAGGTCTTGGCGAATACCACAGCGCCACTTACAGGGCGGTCGATGCGGTGTACCACACCGAGAAATACTGCGCCAGGCTTATGGTCGCGAATCTTTATCATCGCCTTAATCTGATCCTCGATAGCCTCGGTGCCATCAGGATCGCTCTGCACGAGGTCGCCAGCGTGCTTGTTGACAATCAAGAGATGATTGTCCTCGTAAAGTATATCGTTGATAGTAAACATATTACAACTTAAATGTGAATGGAAGTAGTCTCTCTGCTGAATCAATTACTGTTGCAGTGCCTCCGCCCGACATAATAACACGTATAGGGTGCTTCTGTCTGCGCTCCACGTCTACAATCACCTGACGGCACTGTCCACAAGGGTAGCACTCACGCTCCGAAGGGTTGGAGGCTATGGCAAGAGCCTCGATAGGGTCATCGGCATAGTTCGACTCAACGTAGAAGAGCAACGAGCGTTCGGCACATAGACCAGCAGGGTAGACCTCGCTCTCGAAATTCGAGGCGTGGAGCGTACGGCCACTGCGTAGACGTACCGCGGCACCTACGTGGAAATTAGAGTATGGGGCATTTGCGCTCTTTGTAGCCTCCTCGGCCTCGCGCACCAATGCAAAATCGTCGCTTGGTAGCTCCTCGAGCGTCGCGAAATGGCTGTAGGCTATCTCCAAAATCTGTTTCATAGCAGAACTCTTTTGGTTTATAATACGTGCAAAGGTAATAAAAAATATAACTAAAAAAAAGTCGCCACAGAAAAAGTCCGCTTCGTAGCGAAAGAAAAAGGGTGACTAAAAAGTCACCCAAATGTTATTGGAATCTATCCTTCTGGCTAAATGTAGTAGTAGATATTGTCGTAATCTTCAACGTCGACGGTTGTGCGGAGAAGTGTTCCATCCTCTGCGTAGTCGAGGTCTATATCGGTCAAATAGCCATTGATAACTATCTCTGCCTCAATGAAGTATAGAGTGTCGTTGCCGTTACGCTCCAAGCGCTCTACATCGTCAACTGGCGTAGTTGTTCCGTATTCTGTTTCGAAGGCTGTGCGCACAGCTGCGGGAAGCTCCGAGTATTTGATGTCATACTTTGTCATCACCCACTTGCCGCCCTTGGTGTACCACGCCTCGCACTCTCCCTGGCCAGGGATGTGGAACTCCGCAACGGCATAGCCGCGCTTCTTCTCCCACTCTACATCTACGGCACTCGGATAGCTCTCGTAAAAGGTGTCGCGCAAGGATGTCGGTGCATTGTAATCGTCACACGCCGAGAGTGTTACGGCAAGAAAGAGTGTGACAAACGAATATAAAAACTTTTTCATAATT
>JADBON010000243.1:0-2703 GCA_015656305.1 Alistipes sp. | reverse complement strand
GGTTAAGGTCGAGAACGAGAGTCCTCGCAAAAATAGCGACTCTAACATCATCGGCCACGTCATCTCGGCAAATACCGGAGAGCATATCCCCTTTGCAACCATCACTATTAAGAATACGACAATTGGTTGTGCTGCAAATGCCACAGGACACTATACTATAAATAACATCCCTGTTGGTGAGCATACGATTGTTATCTCGGCTATCGGCTACGAGACGAAGGAGATGACCTACATCGCCATTGCCCGCAACACCGAGGAGCTTAACTTCTCGCTCCTTGAGTCTACGACGGTGGTTGACGAGGTGGTTGTATCGGCAACACGTAACGAGACTAACCGCCGCCAGACAGCTACCGTTGTGAATGTCGCATCTACAAAGCTCTTCGAGGCTACAGCATCTTCGAACCTCTCGGAGGCAATGAACTTCCAGTCGGGACTCCGCGTGGAGAATACCTGTGGCAACTGCGGTGCGCCACAGCTACGTATCAATGGCTTGGAGGGACAGTACTCACAGATTTTGCTCGACAGCCGCGCGATATTCTCATCCTTGGCAGGCGTCTATGGTCTTGACCTTATGCCTGTTGCGATGGTTGAGCGTGTGGAGGTTATCCGCGGTGGTGGCTCTGCACTCTTTGGCTCAAGCGCCATTGGTGGCGTCGTAAACATCATCACCAAGGACCCTGTGCGTAACACCCTTACGTTGTCGAACACCACAAACTTTATGGAGGATGGCACGCCAGATATCAACACCTCGCTCGGTGGTGCATTCGTATCGGATGACTATAAACTCGGAACCTACATCTTCGGTCAGGTGAAGAACCGCGGTGGCTACGACCGTAACGACGATGGATTTACAGATATCACCGCTCTGCGCTCCGAGACTGCAGGATTTAGAGGCTACTACAAAACCTCGGCGCACTCACGTCTTTCGGCAGAGTATCACCATATCCACGACTTCCGCCGTGGTGGTAATAACCTCGATATGGCACCACATATGGCAGACCTCTGCGAGCAGGTGGACCATAGCATTGACGGCGGTAGCATCAGCTTCAGCTACTTCCCAAACGTGAAGCACCGTGCAAGTGGCTACGTCTCGGCACAGAACATCAGCCGCTCGAGCTACTTTGGTGCAGATAGAAACCCTGATGCTTATGGCACAACACGTGACCTCACGCTTGTGGGTGGCGCGCAGTATACGCTAAACTATAAGGCAGGACTCCCAGCCGAGCTTACTGCAGGTGCGGAGTATAACTACAACGCTCTGAACGACTACTACATCGCCACCGATCGCCGTATCGACCAGCACACGTCCGTATATGGACTATTCGCGCAGAACGAGTGGAAGAGTGAGAAGTTTAACGCCTTGATAGGTTTCCGCCTCGATAAGCACAACCTTATCAGCAAGCCTATCTTCTCACCTCGCGTAACGCTGCGCTACAACCCTATCAGCGACCTCGGCATACGTGCCAGCTACTCGAGTGGCTACCGCGCACCACAGGCATATAACGAGGATTTGCACATCGACGCGCTTAATAATACCGTATCGCTAATCCGCCTTTCGGATGACCTACGCCCCGAGTATTCACACTCGTTGAGCCTCTCGGCGGACTACTATCGTAACTTCGGACGCCTTCAGACCAACATCCTTCTCGAGGGCTTCTACACAATCCTCGACGGCGTCTTTACACTTGAGAAGATAGGCGCAATAAATGGTGTGATTATCAAGGAGCGCCGCAACGCTTCGGGAGCACGTGTGGGAGGTATCACCGCAGAGATGAAGCTCGGAATGGCTAATATCTTCGACGTACAGCTCGGCTACACCTTCCAGAAGAGTCGCTACGACGAGCCAGAGCAGTGGAGCGAGAGCGTGACGCCACAGCGCGAGATGTTCCGCTCGCCAGACCACTATGGCTACTTCAACTCGAACATCTTCATCACAAAGCAGTTTAACGCCTCGTTGTTTGGCACCTTCACAGGCCCTATGCTTGTTCAGCACGCCGAGCATACGGACCTCAATGGCAACGTAATCCCCGATTCGGAGGTTATGACACCATCGTTCTTCGACTGTGGTGTGAAGCTAAGCTACACATTCCGCCTTACGAATATCATCAACTTGGAGGTAAACGCGGGTGTTAAGAATATCCTCGATGCCTATCAGCGAGATATCGACTTAGGTTCGGGCCGCGACTCGGCATATATCTATGGTCCAGCGATGCCACGAACATTCTTCTTCGGAGTGAAGCTACATATCTAAAACAAAAGAGGTTGTCCAAGGCGGACAACCTCTTTTTATCTAACTTGTTTACGCAATCTAATAAAGGTCATCAGCGCTGCGGCCGTAAGACCTACTATAAGTCCTATTACCAAGCCCTGACACCCCATATCCAAACCATAAGCCAACCAACATCCAATCGGAATATTAAGTCCAAGGTAGCTAATCAAGACTATCGGCATTATGACCTTAACATCCTGAAGACCTCGAAGCATACTGATTGATAGGCCCTGAATAGCATCGGAGAATTGGTAGATGGCAATAAATATCATTAGGTGTGCCGTGAGGGTTATAATATCCTGGTTATCAGTAAATATTTCTGCCAGCTGCTCACGAAATAGGATAAACACAACGGCCATAAATGTTCCCCACGCCAAGCCGAGATGATAGGTCGCTGCAACGGTATAGCGAAGCTCCGCGCGCTGCCTTGCTCC
>JADBON010000209.1:0-3125 GCA_015656305.1 Alistipes sp. | reverse complement strand
CGAAGAGTTGAAGCCCTCGGCATAAGGGGCATTACCACCTACGATTGGCAAGTTACCGTGACCATCAACACCCTGCAAATAGTTCGCAATATTCTCGCAACCGAGATACAATGTAAGGTTACTCATCTTGTAGCTCACCTGCGCAAAGAACATAGGGTACGAAGGTGACAACGTAGGATTTGTCTGTGCCTTCACCAAGTCGCCACCAAGCTCTGGAAGACGTACAGGGCCATTGAGCTGCGCTGTAACGTCGAATACCCAACGCTGAACAGCATACTGAATGTTGATAAGGCTCTTATATCGCGATGTTAGTGGGCGCTCCACGAGATACTCCTCGCCATCACGCTCGAGAGTCATCTTGGCGTTGGTATAGCGGAACGTTGCAAAGAGGTCAAAGCCACGGAATGGAGTCCAGTTGAAGTCCACCTGGAAGTTATCGGTATAAGACTTACCCGTTGTATTATATATAAGTATGGTGTTATCCGCAGTCTCCTGGTCGAAAACCATAGTATTTAGGAACTGCGTACGGAAGTAGTCGAAGCTAATTGTAGTCTGGTCATCACCCGCAAGGCGGAATGTCTGCGAGAGGCTACCACCAAACGTTGCAGCGGTCTCCATATCGTTGGTAAGGTCGCCATAGAGGATGTTACGCGATGTGGTCATCATCCATACGTTATCCGTTACGAGGTTCTGACGGCGGTAGCCCAGACCTGCCGAGGCACGCAACGTTGTGCGTGGTGTGATATTCCACTTGATATGCGAACGTGGTGTGAGCAACAACTGTGGCTCTGCATCGTAGTAGTAATCGCCATCGACCATCGAGTAGTCGCCACGAACACCTACAACCAACGAGAACTTCTCCTCGATGTTATAGGTATACTCGGCAAAGAGACCTGGCTCGGCAAGCATCGACTTACCCTTTACGCTCCACATAGGCTCTATACCACTCTCCGAAGCGCTCTGCTGGAGGTAGTTGTTATCCATAAGGCGCACGTATGCCGAAGCACCAGCGTTCAACGACGAGCGCTGCGTGAAGTAGTGTGCATAGGTGGCATTAAAGCGGAAGGCATCCTCCATAACATCCACCTTATTTACACCGAAGTAGGAGTCGGTGAGGTAGTTATCATAGTCAAGAATCATCGCCACGTTATTCTGCACAGCATCCGCAGGGTCGCCCGTAAACGTACGCTCATAACCCACAGGGATACCGAGCTTTACGTATGCGTTGATATTGCGGTTATGAATCTGCGAGCCATAAGGAGTCTCGAGAGGGTTAGTCATCATCTCGTCGTAGAGGCTCTTCGAGTATGACATCTGACCACCAAGGCGGTTCTCGTTCACAACCTTCCAACCCCAACGAAGCTGCACGCCACCAGCATTCTGCCACAACCACTTATTAGCCACGTTAATCTGGTTGGCCTTAGGCATATCCGCAAAGCCATCCTTGTTCATATCGTGGTGCGATGTATCCAACGAGCCGTGTGCCATAATCACCGTTGAGAGGCTCTTATCCTTTGTCAATGGAATCGCCGACGACACGTTAATCTCGGGACGAAGCTCCGAGTCGAAGTAGAGGTTAAGGAAGAAACGCTCGTCGTCGGTAGGCTTACGGTGCTCGAGGTTAATCTGACCGGTGATAGCCTCGTGGCCCGCAGTTACCGAAGCAACACCCTTCGATACCTGAATAGAGTTGAGCCACATACCTGGCGTGTAGCTAAGGCCGTAGGTAGCACCCGCACCCTGCATAATAGGGCGATTCTCATCCAAAATCTGTGTGTAGGTACCCGCCAAGCCGAGCATCTTAATCTGTCGTGCGCCAGAGATAGCATCGCTATAACCTACGGTTACAGATGCCGAGTTCTCGAACGATTCGGCCAACGAGCAGCAAGCCATCTTACACAATCCCGCGAAGGAAATCTGCTCGTCGCGTGTGATACCGCTACTCTTGGCATAGTTACCACGCTGCTGTCCCTCGACAACAACCTCGTCGATATCTACTGCCGAAGGGTGCAACTCGATATCGAGTGTCGCAACCTCCTTTGCCACCTCCATCTCTACGATATCGTAGCCGAGGTAGTCGACAACAATCGTATCGAAGCCCGAAACTCGCTTAATGGAGTAGCTACCGTCCGCTGTGGATGTAGCACCCGCCGTGGTATTCTTCCAATAGAGTGTCGCGCCGATGAGTGGCTGACCATTATTCGCGTCGGTAATCTTTCCCGACAAGGTACGCTGCGCCATAACCATCATCGGAAGGCACAACATTGCAACTAATAGAAATATAGATTTTTTCATTTTTCTGTTTTTGGCTTAAATTTACGAATCATAAGGTTCTCCTCCATATAAACAACGAAAGGAGCTATCTCATAGCGAGATAGTTAAGCCAATGTGGGAGGTGCACGAAGTCCCGCCGACGATAGATACGTAACATCGGGCAGCACGAAATCCAAGACACTCCGCTCCAATGAGGCGGTATAGATATCGAGAGCCTGTTCACCAGAGATATTATCCACCACCATAGGCAGCAGCATAAGCGCCACGGCGTGTGATGCGCGGGAGTCGCTACGATGCGACGAGTCGATATAATCGGTGTGATTATCGCCAAGTATAGGGTGATGATGGTCGCAACAATCTGGGCCAATAGTGACCTCATTCTCGCAGTTGCAACCCTCGTGGTGACACTCCGTATGGTGGTGATGTGGGTGGTGATGCTCGCAGAGGAGCAACGATAGGGACGAGAGCATCGTGGCAACAACATAAATTGTCACCATAACAAACGAATATAAAGCCCTGCGTCTTGCCATAAACTATCCTACCTTGCCTTACTTACTCCCATCCCTACCCCTCACATTTATCACTCTGCCACCGTGGCGGGTGCGGGGTATTAACTTATAGTAAATAAGTTACGCGGCAAAGATAAGAAAATTTTTTCACAGAATATGAAAAGAGTACAAAAAATTGTAACTTTGCACTATGATAGAGAACGACATCCATACCACAACCTCCGCCGAGGATATCCTACGCCAAAAATGGGGCTACGATAGTTTCCGCCCTGTGCAGGGTGATATCATAGCCTCGGTGCTTGCGGGGCGAGATACGTTGGCACTTATGCCTACGGGAGGCGG
>JADBON010000103.1:0-5259 GCA_015656305.1 Alistipes sp. | reverse complement strand
TAGGCATACGCCGCAGCCATATCCTTATACTCCCTCATCAGAGCATCAAACTCTTGCTTTATCTCCTCGAGCGACAACTCTCCATCGCTAATCTTGCTCATTATACGCTCCACCTCGCCAAGCGGTGCATACTCGCCCGCGACATCTATCCACTCCGAGCCATCGTAGCGTGGTGTAGTGTAGTTGCCACCCTCAAGTAGCGCACCTATCGAGGCGGCTATGGCGCTGTTGTAGAGCTTTATGCCTCGTGTAACCATTGCCGAGCGTATCGTGGTTCGGTTATAGTTGTAGCTCTTCGCCTCGGGGTCCTCCTCCTGAAGGCGTGTGAGGATATCCACACCACGTAGCATCTTGCCTACGATATAGGGGTTGAACTCCTCGAAGCATATATTATCGCGCTTCAGCACTCGCTTATCGCGGCTCTTCCACTTCTCAATATCGCGAATTGTGCCGTAGCTCCTAAGTGCTAATGCAGGCATAAGCATCGACTCACCCTGCTCCTCGATAAGGTACGAGAAGGGCATATCCTGCGTGTCGTGGTGGCGGGTGTGACGACCAAGTACCACAGTATATGGTCCTTCAATCGCGGGCGACATCACATAGGCGCTACTTCCGAACTTCGTACCGCGCTGATGCACAGCCTGATGCACTGCGCCACTCTTAAAGAGGTGGTTCGACTGGTTTGTGCCGCTACCAGCGTTGAAGAACGAGAATATTCCTGCAATAAGCAACGATGACTTATGGTGTGACACGGTGAAAGGTCCCGCGAACACCGATGCCGCCTCGCCATTCTCGAAGTGGCAGTTGGCAAACATCAGCGTGTCAATCGCCGTAAAGCCATTGCCGACAACGCTATTCTCGCCCACGAAGCAACGCTCGATACTCGAAGCACCATCCACGTGAGCATTGTTATCAATTATAAAGTCGCGTGCGCGAACATCTATGCCGATATATGTTCCTGCGCCAACAGTTCCATTTTCCAGATGTGACGTACCCTCGATGGTACACCCCTCTTCGATAGCTACCTCGCGGATGAAGCGTGCGCCAACAATTGTACTGCCGTCGCCAATGCGTCCCTGTGTTGTGCGATGCTTCTCGGCACGCTCCGTAATGAGTCGCTCAAGTGTTGCGACCATCGCTGGGCGGTTGCGCATCATAGTCATAAGGTAGGCTATCTGCGCCGTAAGCTCACGGTAGATAACCGCCGTGCGTCCTCCGTTCTCATTCACCGCAGCTACGCGAACACCCTCACCAAAGGTTGTGGCGTGGCGACACTCCATACGTAGCACATCATCGATAACGCAGCCACTGCCAATCGCGTAGTTCGAGATTGTGGAGTCGGCGATGCGGCTTTTCGAGCCTATGGTGACGTGTCCCTCGAAGCGTACGTTACGTAGTTGCGATGTTGTAAAGTCCTCGCTAACAAGCACATTATCCCACTCCTCGGCGTAGCAGCCACGGAGTGCCAAAGCCTCACGCTCGGTATGTGTTGTAGCTCGGAAAAGCATCTCTTATACTCTATTTGTATGGTGTGTAAACCACCTTCTTTGTCTCGAAGAACTCATCCTCGAACATTGTCTGTATGTCGTAAATATCCCATCTGCGGCGTGTTAGGGCAAGCTCCTCGGCCAAATCGCCACCCTTCAAATAGAGGATGCCATTTGGGAGTGTTCCCTTCTCGCCTTTACGTAGTAACGGCCAAGCCCAAGGCATAAATCGTGCCATCTCCGTAACAGCGCGTGACACCACATAGTCGAACTTCTCGCCAACGCTCTCGGCGCGACAGTTCAACGCTCGGAGGTTCTCAATCTTCGCCCCCTCTTTCACACCCTCGACAACGCGAATCTTCTTGCCGATAGAGTCAACGCCCACGAACTCCACATCAGGAAAGAGAATCGCCAATGGCACCGACGGGAAGCCACCTCCGCAGCCGATATCTATGACCTTTGCCCCAGCCTCGAATTTACAAACCTTGGCAATGGCCAACGAGTGTAGGATGTGGCGGGTGTAGAGATGCTCCATATCCTTGCGCGACACTACGTTGATGCGTGTGTTCCACTCCTCGTAGAGCGCACCAAGGGCAGCGAACTGCGCCTCTTGAGCCTCCGTACTCTCGGGGAAATATCTCTTTATAAGTTCGTGTTTCATAACTCTTTAAACAATTTTTAACTACTCCTTCTCGAGGATATTTTTGCACAACGCTGCTCGCGCTCTGCGTATCTGTGTCTTTATGGTGTTGAGTGGCTTGCCAAGTCTCTCGGCAATCTCCTCGTAGGAGTACTCCTCCAAGAAGCGCATCTCGATAACCTCTCTATACTCCTCCGATAACTCCTCCATCGCGGCGTGGAAGTGCGTGTGACTCTGGTTTATAATCACCGACTCCTCGGGCGTTGGCGTTGTGGAGTGTGGCGAGCGGAACTTCTCATCAATTGAGATGTCGTCCACACGGCGACGCAGGTGGTCCACCAACGTGTTGCGCGCTATGGCGTATATCCACTGCCCGAAGGTGAAGCTCTGCGAGTAGCTGTCGATGTGGAGATAAACCTTGATGAAGGTCTCCTGAAGCAGGTCGCGGGCCATAGTCTTATCACCAAGTCGCTGCTCGAAGAGGCGTGTTAGCGCATCGCGGTAGCGTGTGAAGAGGTATTCGAAGGCCTGCTGGTCACCCGCTGAGGCGAGCTCTACAAGTGTGGCATCCGAGGCTACAATGTAGTCGTCTATCTCCATATCTTTGGTGTGTTATGACTCTCGTTTGAGCTGATTGTCCACTCAATAAAAGGACCAGCAAGGTCGTATATCCAGTAGCGGCGTGCTATGCCACGCTCACCTAACTTACGTGCAGTGTAGTGTGATGACCATACTACGATGAGGTAGCGCAGTAGTGCAATGGCCAATACTCCGAGTTTCAGCTCCAAAGGAAGAACCAACAGCGCAACCAACGATGTGATGAAGAACAATACGCGGCTACCACGCTCACGGCTGATAAGCGTGCGTGCCGATAGTGGATAGCTCTTGCGCGTAGCACCATAGTAGCGGATATGCTCCAGCCACTCGTTCCAATCATCCGAGCGGTACTCGTCAACCACCGAGTGTGGAGATAGCACTACCGATGTAATCTCTGGAGTTACGATATCCTGAAGGTAGAGGTCGTTGTCGCCAATGTCAATGCCGAGGTGGTTGTAGCCTCGTGTAGAGTTGTAAAGACGGCGCGAGAAGCCATAGTTGCAACGTGGGCCGTAGTATAACTTATCCACCACGGCACGCGACATCGCGTTACGCAAGCGGTGGAACTCTATCATTCGCATAAGATAGCTACGGAGGGTATTACTCTCGAAGTGTGGAACTGCCGAGCCTACTACAACTTCGCCTCTCTCAAAGCCCTTGGCCATAAACTCAACCCAATGCTCCGAGCGAGGTATAGCACCTGTGGTGGTGAATAGGAGTGAGTCATACTGCGCTGACTTGATGCCGACGTTGAGCGCCTGCTTTGTAGTGATGTAGATTCGCTCGTTGCCGCCCATCTTTGTAAGACGCATATAGGAGTAGTTGTTGCGGATGTTTTGAAGCTCCTCGTAGTACTCCGCATCGCTACCGATATATACCACAACAACCTCATAATGGTCGTATTGCTGATGTAGAAGTGCGGGTAACTCCTCGGTTAGGAATCGCTCATCTTCGCCACGCAGGGCAACAATAACAGAGATAGGTGGTGTCTCGCAAATTTTCTTCCTGCGGCGCATAAGCCTAAAGCGATAGATGCGATAGTATGCTATGCCATAGTAGTAAATCTGCACAAAAAAGAGTAGGACAACGACCGCCAGAAGTGCGAGTCCCTGCCACGTATAAGCATCGAGTATTTGAGTAAAAAAGTGTGTCACGTTTTATATAAGTCTATAATCGCACAAAGATACTAAAAAAAAGTATAATATTTCAATAAAAGATTGAGTATTATAAAAATTAAAATTTACGGTCGATATATCTATGATATATATAGGAGATATTCCAATTATTTTATGTATCTTTGCACGTTATATATATGTTTATGAAGTTTACATTGCAACATACGGCGCCTCAAACGAAGGCGCGTGCTGGAGTGATTGAAACTGATCACGGCACAATCGAGACTCCAATATTTATGCCCGTTGGTACTGCTGCGGCGATGAAGGGTATCTTCCATCGTGACGTGGAGCAGGAGGCAAAGGCGCAGATTATCCTTGCCAACACCTACCACCTCTACCTCCGACCAGGTATGGATATCATCGAGCAGGCGGGTGGCGTGCATCGCTTCTCGTCGTGGAACAAACCTATGCTTACCGATAGCGGTGGCTTTCAGGTGTTCTCGTTGGCGGCGTGTCGTAAAATCAAGGAGGATGGATGCCACTTTCAGTCGCATATCGATGGCTCACGACACGTCTTTACGCCTGAGAGTGTGATAGATACGGAGCGTACTATTGGTGCGGATATTATGATGGCATTCGACGAGTGCCCTCCAGGAGATGCCCCTTATGACTATGCCAAGAAGTCGTTGGCTCTTACTGAGCGCTGGCTCGATAGATGCTTCAACCGCTATCATCAGACACAGCCAAAGTGGGGCCACTATCAGGCTCTGTTCCCTATCGTTCAGGGTGCGGGATATGCTGACTTGCGCGAGAAGGCGGCACGTAACGTGTTGCAGTACAACGCTGATGGCTATGCTATTGGTGGCTTGGCAGTGGGTGAGCCTACGGATGTTATGTACTCTATGATTGAGGTGTGTAATACGGTGCTGCCGGAGGATAAGCCACGCTACTTGATGGGTGTGGGTACGCCTGTAAATATCCTCGAGGCTATCGACCGCGGTGTGGATATGTTCGACTGCGTTATGCCTACGCGAAATGGCCGTAATGGTCAGCTCTTCACGTCGGAGGGTGTGATAAATATCCGTAATAAGAAGTGGGAGAATGACTTTACGCCGATTGACCCTAATGGCGTTACGTTTGTTGACCATCAGTACACCAAGGCCTATCTCCACCACCTTGTGGTATGTAAGGAGATGCTTGCAGCGCAGATTGCCTCGTTGCACAATACGGCATTCTACCTATGGCTCGTAGGTGAGGCGCGTAAGCATATCATTGCGGGTGACTTCAAGATGTGGAAGGAGGAGATGGTCGTAAAGCTATCTCGCAGATTATAAGTATATTAAAACGATAAAAACGTGAGGTTAATACCGTCGATACCAGGATATAGAACTCTTGACCGTTATATCCTTAGGAAGTTCCT
>JADBON010000163.1:0-3897 GCA_015656305.1 Alistipes sp. | reverse complement strand
CGATGTATGGCGCATATAGTAGAGCTTCTCACCCACGAAGTATGACTCTATGTCGCGACCTGTGGTGTACATAAGCTCCTTGAACTCCTCGACCGTAAAGTGGCGCTTCAGCTGCTTGGCATAGGCAAGTCCGAGTGCCGCAACGCCCGACACGTGAGGACACGCCATCGACGTACCCTCGTAATATCCATATCCTGCAACGCCATTTACAACAAGCGTCGAGAATATCGCACCCTGCTCCTCGAGGACTCCATTTTCGTCATACGAGTTATCCTCCTTGCCTGGTGTGCCGTAGTACTCAAGGTCGCCACCTGGGGCGCTAAGGAGTACCTCGCTACCATAGTTTGCGTATGAGGCAGGGGTGTAGTCCGCCGCGATAGCCGACACGGAGATACACTTTGAATATGCCGCGGGGAATGATGACTGTGCAGCGTACTCGTTACCCGATGCGAAGATGGCAAGACCTCCGTCGATAACACCATTTGGCGAGCCTGCGCAGTGGATGAAGTAGTCCAATGCCTCCTTCTCGAGAGGGTAAAGCTCTGCCCACTCCTGTTCCGTAGCGGGACCTGGGGTGTAGCCCATAATAAGGTTTGCCTTTGCAGAGTTGTAGCCCCACGAACACTGAAGGATGACAGCACCGTTATCTGCCGCATACTTCATAGCACGTGCCTCCATTGCCAACGAGCAAGAGTTCATACCGTCGAAGAGTTGAAGAGTCATAATCTTAACACCCTTCTGACCCTTGCCACCGCCCGCGATACCCGCAACGCCGATGCCATTGTCGTTCACCGCAGCGATAGTACCCGCAACGTGGGTTCCGTGTCCCGTACTTCCATTCGAGGTCCACGACGTGATAGGTGTATTACGCACAAAGTTGTAACCATACTTATCATCCACATATCCATTGCCGTCGGCATCTACGCCAGCGCTATACTCCTCGCCCTCGTTAATCCAGATGTTGTCGGCAAGGTCGGGGTGGCTCCACATAACAGCCTCATCCATCACCGCAACGATGATATCCTCATCGCCCGTGCATAGCTCCCACGCCTCGGCACATCCCGCATCTGCACCCGCTACGACACCTGCCCAAGGCTGTGTGAAGGGTGCTGTGCCATCGTTGATGTAGCACCACTGACGGTAGATTTCAGGGTCGTTGAATGGCCACTCTGTAGAGCGTGTCGTTGTGGCGTTTGCCTCCTCGCAGCTTACGAAGTGTGGCTCTCGGGATGGGTTATAGGCACGCTGCAAAGGGCGGTTACACTGCAACTTATCCACCTCGCCGAGTTGCGAGAGACGCTCCATAGCCGAGGATAGATTCTCATCCTTGTCGAAGCGCACGATGTACCATAGGTGTAGGCCATTCTGGCGTGTGCGCTCCTCGTGGCGTGTGTCAACGGGGAATACGCGCTCGAAGTGGTAGGCATTGAGGATATCGAGAACCTCATCCGTAGTAGGGATGCCAGAGCGTGTGGCAACACCTCCCGAGCGAGTCATAGTCTGCTCGAGGATAGCCTCCATCTCGGGCTTAAACTTGATGATTACCTCACCCTCGATAGCATCCATAGGTATTGGTGCGGGGGTGGTGATATCGATAGTAGGGGTGACGGTGATGTCATCCTTAACGCAGGCGCTTAACAGAAGCACCGCTGCGATATATAGATATTTTCTCATAATGTCGCTATTCCATTTCGTCGCTAAACTCATATCTCGAACGGTAGAGAGGGTATGCCTCGAAGTAGTACTCGGCAGATGTTGGGGTGTTGCTGAAGCCTACAACATTACCCTCGCTATCGAAGCCCTTCTCCTGCTGTGGGTATATCAATACCTCGGCACCAAACTCCATAAGATTTGGGTGGTAGAGGAGCCAATCAGGGAGCTCTCCTGTCATAAAGTTGAGGTTTATGCGCAGTGCGCGAACGTTAGGCAAGACACGTGGCAGTCTATTCTCCACTGCCCAACGCAGTGTATCGCCACGCTCCGCAATATCCTCATCGGTGTAGGCACGTACGCCATACTCTCCATTCTCGAACTTCGGAAGCTCGCCCTCGATGTAGTTGAACGAGAGTCCCAACTCCTCGAGATTCTCCCACGTAAATAGGCGATGTATAGCATCGTCGTTACGCATATCAACATAGATACCTGCATTGCTCGCAGCGCCACGAAGGTCGCTAAGCGATGTTCTACGATTTGTCGAGATGTCCAACGACGTTAGGTGTGGGAAGTTCTCGGCGTTGATAAACGAAGGAATCGTAGTGAGGTTATTAGAGTTAAGGTCGAGAAGCTCAAGAGTATCGCCCAACTCGGCAAAGTTGTTAGGTAGCGACACAAGGCCCATTGCCGCGATGCGCAACGCCTTTAGGTAGTTGAGCGTCGCAACCTCAGGGCAGAGGTTAATCTCCTTAATCATCGTGTTCACGTTGCCATAAAGCGACAGTGTCTCGAGATATTTGAGGTGCTTAATCTCGGTAGGGATATCATCCTCGGTGTTGAAGAAACTAAGGTCGAGGTCACGAACGCGGCCAATGGCATCAGATGAAGGAAGTCCCGCGTCGCCCAACTTCCACAGACGTACGCACTCCCACTCCTGCATACCCTTACCTGGTGCTATGACACCCTCGCTCCAGCACTCCATCTTGTTGTAGATGGTTACGATGGCCAACGAGTCACCCTTACGGTTATCCTCGATAAGTGGACCTGCCTGCTGCATAACCTTGATTGTCGTAGGCTTTGCCAGAGGCTCGCCACTCTTGGGTACGAGAGTTAGGGTAGTCTCACGCTCCTCGGGGTCGGAGTTCATCTTCCAGTCGATGTGGAGGCGTGTAGGGCGTGGTCGTGCGCCACGGTCGAGAGTCACCTCTACATCGTCGATGCTCAACCACTTGGCATCGCTAACTACCTCAAACTCAACGTTTGTCATAACCTCAAGCTCCACCCAACGCTCGGAGCGTGTTGCCGATGCTACGAGGCTTATGAAGTTCGACTTTGGAGTTATGGCACGCTCGAAGCCTGCCTGTGTGACGTTGATTTTATCGAGAACCTCGCCGTTGGAGATGAAGCGTACCACCGCCTCACGTGAGTCGTTGATAAGCGTAGAGTCAACCTTTATGACGCAGTTCACCTCGCCACGACCATTCGCTGGTGATATCATCAACCACGGTACTTCGGCCTGTGCTGTCCACTCCCTATCCGAGCGGATGGTTACACGATGCTCACCACCCTCGGCCTTGGCCTCGATAGCGCTGTTATTGCTCTCGAAACCTACTATTGTAGGCTCCTCCTCCTTGCAACTGCAAAGTAGAAGGGTAATCGCAAATATAGTATATAACTTTCTCATAATCATAATTTTAGTCGAGGTTTAGGGCATCGCAGCCACGAATATTCTGCGTCGAGTCGTAGATAAGTTCGTAGTAGCCCAACTCGATAAACGAACATACGCTCGAGAGGTCTATCGAGATATTTGGGTTATCCTTAATCTCGAAGAGTAGGATATATGGCGAGATGACATCGTCAATCACACCAAGGTCATTCGAGCCGAAGTATAGCGCCGCCATACTTGGGTGCTTACCAATACCCTTTGGCCAGTCGCTCAGGGTGCGGTTACCCTCATCATCGCGCTGCTGGCGGATGCTAATAACCGTAAGTGGCTCAATATCAAGAAGAACACGTGGGAACTCCGAGAGGGCGTTGCTCGAGAGGTCAATACCATAGAGGTATGGTATGTTTGAATTCGAGAAGTCCTCGGCAGGAAGCTCCGTAATGCGGTTGAAACTTAGGTCGATAGTCGTAAGGGCATCGCTACGAGGGCCTATCAAGGCACCCTCCTCGATGGTACGTATGCCATTGGAGCTGAGCATCAACACGTTGGCAATAGAGCCTGAATCCATAATACGATGT
>JADBON010000297.1:0-2175 GCA_015656305.1 Alistipes sp. | reverse complement strand
GTTTTGGCCCTCGCACTTGGCTTCGCAGCTTGCGAGGGACCAAACGACGAGCCTCAGGAGGCAAAGAAGCCTGTGCTTACTGCCGACAAGAGCTCGATTGTAGCCGATGGTGCCGATAAGGTAACCTTCACCGCTACGGTTGATGGCGTTGCCAATGCCGAGATTATGATTATCGCACTCAAGGATAACTCTATTCTCGAGGGCAACACCTTCACTACTACCACTCCAGGTACATATCAGTTCAAGGCTGTATATGGCAACGAGTCTTCGGACGTAGTGGAGATTACAGCTACCGAGGCTGAGAAGATTATCTCTCTCGAGGCTGATAAGAGCGAGATTGTTGCTGATAACACCGAGGCTGTGACCTTCACCGTAAAGGTTGATGGCGCAGAGGTTAGCAACGGATATGAGATTATCAACCTTAACTACAACTCTGCGTTGGAGAGCAACGCCTTTACATCGGATGTTGCTGGCGAGTTTAAGTTCCAGGCGAAGTACGATGGCAAGTGGCTCTCTAACGAGGTTACTATTACCGTAAACAACGTTCCAGTACCAGAGCACAAGGAGCTTAAGATTACTGCTTCTCCTAACCGCATCAAGGCTGACGGCGTGGAGGAGGCTGTGTTTACTGTTATGTATGGCGACGAGGATGTAACTGCCGATGCTGAGATCTACAACACCGCAACACAGGATATTATCGAGAGCAAGAAGTTCACTTCTACAACCGTAGGCTCATATAACTTCCGTGCACGTTATGATGGTCAGACTACTGGCGTAAGTGCAAATGTAGAGGTTTACGACCCAGCACTCGCAGGTAAGTATGAGATCGGTACTATCTATGAGGTAAATGGCGTGAAGGGTGTTATCTACGCTATCAAGACCGACAACAAGGGCATCACCTGGTGCTACCTCTTCTCGTTGGACGAGGAGGACTTGCAGTGGTCTACAAAGTACGAGTGGTGTAACTGCATCTCAGATAAGGGCGCTTGGAACACATACGACCCATTCGACTATTACGGTATGGATATCCAGAACTACCCTGCGTTTAAGTGGTGTATGGATCACGGTGACGGCTGGTTCTTGCCATCATCAACGGAGCTTATGTGGATGTGGGAGGCTATCACCGAGGGCGCTCGTGACTTCGATGCTCCAGCAGTTGCAAAGTGGAACAAGATTATCACCGACAATGGTGGCGAGCCATTCGTTGAGACATATTACTGGTCTTCAAACGAGACTTCAGACGACTTGATTGAGGTTATCGCATTTATGGACGATAGCGTTGTATGTCTCGACCCTGCGAAGGATAAAGTTTACACAGCACGTGCTGCATATCGCTTCCAGGTAGAGTAACGCTGCTCAATGGTTAATACTCGAAACGGGGTGTCAAACGACACTCCGTTTTGTTTTTCGGAGGTTTATAACTATATTTGCGCTATGAAAAAGTCGGAATTTGGATTTATTGGCGACATAGCCACATTGTTTAGCTCACTACCCCACTCGGGCTTTGAGCCTATTGGCGACGACTGCACTGTACTACCTATGGGCGACGAGGCTCTTGTTATGACTACGGATATGCTTGTGGAGGATATTCACTTTCTTCGCGGAGCATCATCTGCAGAGGAGGTTGGCGAGAAGAGCCTTATGGTAAACATCTCGGATGTTGCGGCAATGGGTGCTACACCCATCGCAACACTACTCAGCATCGCACTGCCCGAGTCAGCACAAGGTGAGTGGGCAGAGAGATTTATGCGTGGCTACTACGAGGCATCGGCACGCGAGGGTGTGGCACTTGTAGGTGGCGATACTACGGCATCGCGCGATAAGATTTCGATAAACGTAGTGGCTGTGGGACGCGCACCTATGGCAAACGTCAAGCGCCGCTCGGCAGCAAAAGTTGGCGACGTAATTGCCGTTACGGGAAAGCTCGGCATATCGTCGAAGGGCCTTGTGGATATAATGTTTGGTGACCTAAACACCGAAGCCGCGAAGGCACACCGCCGTGGTCAGGCACGTACGGCCGAGGGTGTGTGGCTCGGAGCGCGCACGGAGGTACACGCAATGATGGACATCTCGGATGGCATAGGCTCCGACATCAAGCACATTATGGAGCAGTCGAAGGTGGGTGCTACGATAAACCTTGAGCAGGTGCCTACCGACTACGACATCCGCTACGCC
>JADBON010000188.1:0-3514 GCA_015656305.1 Alistipes sp. | reverse complement strand
TCGCCGATTGCGAAGTCAGATAAAGTGACAGAGTGAGTTGGATATTCATCATCATATGGATCACTCGTTCCTTGCTCTGAGGTAGCACCCATAGTAAAAGTGCCACCTTCCACACCGACCATTGTAAATGAAACACCGTTGACCGTAAAAGTCTGTTTCTCAGCTCCATACGTCTCCACCTTGAAGCGTACCCCATCGGCCACAAAGCGGTCATATTCCTCCAGCACATTCCACGTAATCTGGCGATTAGCACCTGCCTGCACGTTCTTGCCCACAGCGCCCGTCACTTTTTTCACTTCCTTAAAGTCATTCGACATATTCGTTGCCACCAGCAAGCGCACATTCGTTGTCTGGCTCAAGTCGTAGGTAATCACCATCGTGCGCTCCACTTGCTCCGCTCGAGCATTGATAGCATAGTTATCCGCCATCATCGACATAGCGGACAACACCAATATACATATATACAATAATCTACGCATCATCTCCATTTATTTCAGTTTCCATTCTCTCCATGACGCATCCAGCGACGCCGAAGGCGTCACGCAAGGTGTTTGTGATTTATTATTCAGCACAATCGACTCTTGGCTCACTCGTTGAGTGATATACTGCCCAAGGTCAAACAAGGTGACATCACCCTTACTCTCTTGCAGTTTCTTCAACAAGAAATACGTAAACATACCATGCTTCTCCTCTTTGTTAGGATAAGCCGTCTCATCGCCTTGCGCCGCGGAGAACACCACCATATTACCCTGTGGCACACCGCTTTTCGATTTAATGGCTACACCACGCGCCGACGCCAACATACCATGCTCACGCTTGCTACCCGAGAAACATGCATCCATAAACACCGTCACATTCTTCGCTGGGATATTGCCCAACGTAGCATATAAATCATCCAACTTATATCCTGTACTCACATCCGTGCCACTGCCGTCCACAGGCAACAAGTACGCTGTGCGGCTACTCTCGTCAGGAATACCATGTCCAGCGTAGTAGAAGATAATATTCGCATTGGGATATGCTTTGGTCACATTCTGCAACCAGCCCACCTGTTGCTTAATTTGGTTACCTGTCGCATCTGACTCATAGCGGATATTCTTCGCAGGAATACCCAAGGTCTTTTCGCAGTACTCGCGGAAGATATTGCCATCGTTGATAGCGAAAGGCACAGAAGCCACCGACATATAATTCTCATTGGCAATAATCACTGCAAAGGTATTGTTGTTTTGCACACCGGTTACAGGGATATTCTTGTCTACATCGCTCGTGAGCGAAGCTATTTGTATATCGGCTCTCTCTTTGGCAGTGGACTCAATCACTACCTTGTTGGCTGCCAACGTTTGGTTGAGTTGCAAGCGGATGGTACGATTCTCTGCATACTTGCCATAGCGCTCCTTCAGCGTAATCTGTACAGGTATCTCGTTCGACGCATAGTTTTGGTTCACAATCAGGGTATAAACCAGCGACTTCGTCTCTCCTGCCTCCATACTCGCAAAGCGCTCGTTGGGATTGCCTCCAACCACAAACACGCCTGTGGGCAAGGTGAGGGCTACATCCACATTCTCGGCTGTACCCTGCTCCACGTTCTGCAAGAGCAGTTGCAAATCGAATGGCGCTACTTTCTTCAGCACACCGCCACTCGTACCCGTCACCGTATGATCTACCACGCGGAGCAAAGGAGAAGCAAACTTACGCGTATCCACTGCCAGTTCCATCGTCTCCGTACCGAAGCCCATGGGTTCATCCACCGATAGTTTGAAGTTCACCTTGCCATCCACCGTGTTCATCGAAGCGGTGATGGGCAGCTCGATATCCATGGTAGAGCCCACTTTAATCAGCGGCAGTTTTTTGCTGGATACACTCACACCACTAGTAGCGCCTTCGGCGATGATCTTAGCCACACAGTTGCTACCATCACCCATACCTACGTTCCTGATGGAGAAGCGAATCTTGCACGCCTCATTCGCATCAATCGCATTATTGCCACTTGGATCCACGAAAGCAATAGATCCCTCTACCAACTGCAAGATAGCAGGTTTGATCTCTTTCTCTATGCGTACCGACATGGGCGCTGTCACATAACTTTGAGCACCCATACTGCCACATAGCAATACGATCACAACGAATAAAGTAAGTCTCTTCATACCATTATTAATAAACAAAAACGTGTTAATTATTTCACAGGATTATCTTGTAAGCCCCAGCCCGTAATCGTAGCTACATATGGGATATAGGCATACGAGAACTTCTGATGACCTATATAATTAGGGTGCATCGCCGCACCAAGATCCACATCCGTTCCCAAGTGCAGACTTGGGGTACAAGCCATAAAGTGCACATTCGACATAGGGCACGTATTCACCAGCTCGCGCATGTAATCAAGCAAGGTGCTATGTGCTTTACTTGACACACAAAGCACAGGGTGATCCTCGCCGTAATTATCTTTGATTGAGCGGATTAGACGATAGTAGCCATCGCGGAACTTCTCATAGGATGGTTGCATCGATACCGAGAAGTCATTACCGCCCAAATAGATGCAAGTCAATGCAGGACGAATATCTGACTTCGTAGCATCCCAGCGCGTAGCCGCCGTAGAATCCATCTCGAACGTCTGGAGATAGCGATCAGGCATATGATAGCCCGCAAACTTAGAGTTATAGTTGCGCGCAGCACCCATACCCGAGTGTGCCACTACCACATAATCTGCATCGAAATAGCGCGAGATAATCGCACAGAACGAGCGCGAAGCGTTCTCCGTTTCTGGAGAGAACTTCGCCAATCGGCTCGTATCATCCACGCCATAACCACAGTCGTAACTAGCCCCGATAAACTCCAATTGGCGTTGGCGAATAGGTTCTGCTTGATAGAAAGCACCTTTCGCATCGGTAGCAAACTCATGGATAGTCATCTTGCCTTGCTCGCCTTCGGTACGTTTTTGTACAATGACGGTGTGCTGTTTGATCTTCGATGCCTTGAGATAAGCAGGGTCGATCAGTTCGATAACGGTGTCCGCACTAGCCACTTCGATGATACGATGAGGTTCGGCGCTCATAGGAGCGTCGATCCAGACATTGTAGTAGTTATGACGCTTTGCCATCCATTCGGGACTTTCCGCCCATTTGGTATCAGAGGCACGCATCGTCAATGACTTGCCTGAGAAAGAGAGGCGGAAATAGACGCCCGTCCAGTCGAAGGAGACATCGTTGCCCTCTACGAGGGTACGACCTACATAAGTAACGCGTGCGTCGCTAGCAGGCATGGTCTCTGCCATCAGACAAAGAGGCGATAAGGCGATGAGGCACAGAGCTAAAAAAAGAGATTTTTTCATTATTAGAAGTTGGATATTAGATCGCCTGCGGCTGTTAGACCGCAGACGCTGTTAGACCTAGGATTTGTTATTTCACAGGCATATCTTGCAATCCCCAACCAGTGATAGTAGCGATATAAGGGATGATGGAGTATGCGATCTTTTGCTGACCATTGTAGTTAGGATGCCATCCTGCACCGAGGTCCT
>JADBON010000037.1:0-8074 GCA_015656305.1 Alistipes sp. | reverse complement strand
TCTTACTGCTGCGGCAATTCTCATCTCTATTGGTACACAGCTCAAGTTGCCACTCTCTACAACTTACGTAGTGTTTATGGTATCTATGGGTACGTCGTTGGCCGACAGAGCGTGGGGTAGAGAGTCTGCGGTATATCGTATTACGGGTGTTACTACCGTGATTATGGGATGGTTTATCACGGCATTGGGAGGTTTTATCATAGCCCTTGGCGTAACCCTTGTTCTTGCTTATGGCGGTCAGGTGGCTATTATTATCGTAACGCTTATATGCTTGGGCCTTATCATCAAGAGCAATGTCTCGGGTAAGAAGGGTGAGGATAAGGTTGAGGAGTCTGCCGTTGCAAAGATTGGCGATGCCCTCAAGCAGAGCCCTGAGGAGGCACTTATCACCTATACCGAGCACGTTTGTGCGTCGATGGAGAAGGTTACGATGATTTACGACCGTACTATCGTTGCGGTGTTTAAGGAGAATCGTAAGATACTTCGCGATATGGTCCGCGAGGCTGAGGAGTTCTACCACTCTACACGCCAGCAGAAGTATGAGCTTCTACCATTGTTGCGCAACCTTCAGGATAGCGACGTGAATACTGGCCACTACTATGTTCAGGTTGTCGACTACATCTCCGAGACAAGTAAGGCGCTGCTTCATATCACACGTCCTTGCTATAAGCACGTTGATAACAACCATACGGGTCTTTCGAAGGAGCAGGTCTACGACCTTAAGCGTATCAACGACCGCGTTGAGGAGATTTTCGGTGAGATTAACAATATGCTCCTCACTCGCTCGTTCGAGAAGATGGACCACGTGTTGAATATGCGTGACGAGATGTTCGACCTTATTGACGAGGTTATGCAGAATCAGCTTCGCCGTCTTCGTGACACTGGCGGCTCGTCATCTGCGAATATGCTCTTCTTCAATATTCTCACCGAGACCAAGACTATGGTTCTTCACTCACGAAATATTATGAAGTCATTGGAGCATTTCATTCAGTAAATAGCTTGGATGTTTATAAGTTAAAGCCTCGAATTTCGGGGCTTTAATTTTTTTTTGCGGTAGTGAAACATTTAGGGGGGGGGCTTACGTATATATAGTAAGAACCTAAAACATCTAAATATTGTAGTTATGAAAACAATTATTAAAGTAGTAGTATCTATATTAATTTTATTCTCGTTTACATCTTGTAAAAAGGTTGCAAATCTCATTACCCCTTTAGACCGTTATGAGTTTAAGTTCTTTATAATTGATGAGAATGGGGAGAATGTTGCTATCGACTGCGAAGAGACATTGCAGGATATGGATATATACTATGAAAATGCAATATATAAGTATGGTGAGGAGTGTCCATATGGTGGATATACAAGTCGTTATGTAGCTCTTTCTGATGACTTGGAGGGTGCATTTACTTTCTTGCCAGTATATGCTCGTCACGGCGCGCGACTGCTTGTAAATTATGGCGAATATCAGTGGGAGGTTTTGATAAATGTTGCGTGGAATGATGGTGAATATATCACTTATAATATGGACTTTGTGGTAGATGATGAGTCAGCGGAGATGTATCTCGATACCGATGCTGTGCTTTTGAGGATGTAATTTAGGCGTATGATATAAAAGAAAGGGTGTCGCAGTTGCGGCA
Source organism: Alistipes sp. (assembly GCA_015656305.1). Classification (GTDB taxonomy): domain Bacteria; phylum Bacteroidota; class Bacteroidia; order Bacteroidales; family Rikenellaceae; genus Alistipes. The sequence goes on along the minus strand of JADBON010000037.1, from coordinate 6,440 downwards.
CCCTTTCTCTATTATAATATAGGTATTACAAATTCAACTCCTTTGCCAATGCCTCAATCTTTGCGTCGAGGGCTGCCAAAGTCTCGTCGAACTTATCTACCGACTCCAACTGTGTCTTAACACCGAAGTAGAACTTAATCTTTGGCTCTGTACCCGATGGACGTACCGAAACCTTGGTGCCATCCTCGGTGAGCCACTGCAATACGTTGCTCTTCTCGTCGATACCCTCGATAGGCTTACGCTCGCCGCTGCGAACATCAATCTCCTCAAGAGTCTTATAGTCGAGAATCTTAACAATAGGTGAGCCAAGCAACGACTTTGGAGGGTTAGCGCGGAAGTCAACCATCATCTGCTGAATCTCCGCAGCGCCATCCTTACCCTTACGTACTACGTTTACCAAGCCCTCGCGGAAGAAACCATACTTAACGTACAACTGCTGCAACCACTCATAAAGTGTGATGCCCATAGTGTCGCGCGCCCACGCCGCAGCCTCGGCAACAAGAGTAATGGCAGATACACCATCCTTATCGCGAACATAGTCGCCTGGGAGGTAACCGAATGACTCCTCGCCACCGCCGATATACTTTGTCAAGCCCTCCTGCTCGCGGATAATCTTTGCGATATACTTGAAGCCTGTGAGGCAGTTGTAGCACTTAACACCGAAATGCTCGGCAACAGCGTCAGGCATCATAGAGGTTACGATAGTCTTAACAACGAACTCCTTGCCAGTAATCTTACCCAACTCTGCCCAGCGAGTCAACTGATAGCACATCAACAGTACCAAAGTCTGGTTACCGTTGAGGAGTACGTAGTCGCCCTTACCAGTGCGGAGAGCAACGCCCAAGCGGTCAGCATCAGGGTCTGTTGCCATTGCGAAGTCTGCACCCTTCTTCTCGGCAAGCTCAATAGCCATAGCCATAGTCTTGCGCTCCTCAGGGTTTGGAGAGGCAACAGTAGGGAAGTTACCATCGAGTACCATCTGCTCCTCTACGCAGATAATATTATTGAAGCCATAGTTACGTAACGACTGTGGAACGAGCTTCACACCCGCGCCGTGCAAAGGTGTGTAGACAATCTTCATATCGTTGTACTTCGCAACAGACTCTGGCGATAGCGACAACGCCTTAATAGCTGCCAAATAGCGCTGGTCGAACTCCTCGCCAAGGATGTGGATATTCTCGGCATTCTGACCTGTAAGCACCTGCTCAATATCGGTTACCTTCTGCACCTCGGCGATGATGTTCACATCGTGTGGTGAGGTTACCTGTGAGCCGTCGTTCCAGTATGCCTTATAGCCGTTATACTCCTTTGGATTGTGAGATGCTGTGACCATAACACCCGACTGGCAACCAAGCTCGCGGATTGCGAAGCTGAGCTCTGGTGTAGGGCGCAAAGCATCAAAGAGATATACGATAAAGCCGTTCGACGCGAAGATATCTGCAACGCGCTCGGCAAACATACGAGAGTTGTTACGGCTGTCGTGAGAGATAGCTACCTTAATCTGCTCGTCCTTGAAGTTGAGCTTAAGGTAATTTGCAAGTCCCTGAGTAGCAGCACCTACCGTATAGATATTCATACGGTTAGTACCTACGCCCATAATACCACGAAGACCACCAGTACCAAATTCAAGATCTTTATAGAAGCTCTCAACAAGCTCATTAGGGTTGTTCTCAATCAAGAAGCGCACCTGCTCCTTTGTAGCCTCGTCGTACTTGCCGTCGAGCCACGCCTGTGCCTTTGCCAACACCTGTGGGTCCAAATTGTTTGCCATAGTAGTATAAGTTATTTTTATGGTTTGAAAATTTTCTATACGAAATTTGTATTATGCAAATATACGAAAAATTCCTAATATATAATAGTATCAGCGAATTAAATTTTATACAAAAAAAAGACCGAAAAATGCCTTATTAAAAAAATCGAATTTTGCAACTCTTTTTTAGGTTTATTTTTATAAAATTATCCACATCTTTGCAATGTCAAAAACGCCTTAACGACGTCGATTGTCCGAGGTGATTTTAGCAAATAAATAGGGTAGAAAACATAACGTATTGAAACAGAGATAGAAACACTGTTTCGGGGGTGTTGTCGCCTTATACGGAGAGGTAAATTTTAGGCAAAGATACAATTTTTTTTGAGAAGATGATGCAGACAGAGAGATATACCGAGGTTTGGCAGGACTGCTTGGACAGACTACGACTCACAATTACGGAGGAGGAGTTTGTAAAGTGGTTTAAGCCTATTTGGCCTATCGGTTTCGATGGCTCGAATTTGCGTCTTCGTGTGCCTAATGAGAGCTTCGTGGCCAGCATCGAGAAGCGTTATTTGCAGCACCTCCGTCCTATTATTTCGGAGTTCTATGGTGCTGATACTCAGCTTCATTATGCGGTGCCTCGCAAGGCGCAGCCACAGACCGATACTGCGCAGAGCGTAGTGCCACAGGTGGCAAAGCCTACCGATACTGCAAATATCAAGAATCCGTTTGTGATTCCTGGTCTGCGTCGCATTATGTTCGATCCGCAGCTTAACCCTAACTATACCTTCGACAACCATATCGAGGGTGAGTGTAACCGTTTGGCCCGCTCGGCAGGTATGGCTATCGCGGTATCGCCAGGTAACAACGCCTTCAACCCTTTGTATATCTATGGTGATTCGGGCCTTGGTAAGACTCATATCGTTCAGGCCATAGGTCACGAGGTGCGTCAGCGTCACCCAGAGCTTCAGGTGTTGTACGTTTCAATGAATAAGTTCCAGGCGCAGTTCCAGACAGCGTACAAGAATGGTGAGATTACCGACTTTATCCACTTCTATCAGATGGTCGATGTTCTTATCATTGATGATATCCAGGAGCTTACGGGTAAAACAGGTACACAGAACGCCTTCTTTAATATCTTCAACCACCTCCAGCTTGCGGGTAAGCAGCTCATCCTTACGTCGGATAAGCCACCTGTGGAGTTGAAGGATATCGAGCAGCGCTTGTTGACTCGTTTCAAGTGGGGACTCTCGGCTCATCTCAATGTGCCAGACTACGAGACAAAGTTGAAGATTATCCGAGCAAAGGCGCAGCGTCTTGGTGCAAATATCCCAGAGGAGGTTGTAGCATATCTTGCTGACAATATCTCGGCAAACGTGCGTGAGATTGAGGGTGCATTGTCATCGCTTATTGCTAATGCGTCATTCCTCGGTCGTAAGGTTACTATCTCGCTTGCCAAGGATATCCTCAAGGTCTATGTGAAGCTTACACAGAAGGAGATTACTATCGACCATATCGTTCGCACGGTGTGTGAGTACTACAATATCGACGAGGATACCTTCAACTCTTCGAAGCGTACGCGTGATGTAGCGCAGGCTCGTCAGGTAGCTATGTACCTTGCGAAGCAGCATACAAAGGCTCCGTTGACCGTTATTGGTTCATCTATCGGTGGCCGTAACCACGCTACGGTGCTTCATAGCTGCAAGGCTGTGGCCGATATGATGGATACTGACAAGGGCTTCAAAACGCAGATTACCGAGATTGAGAAGCTCGTTCTCGGAAAGTAATATAGAAACATTCCTAATAAAATGCCATCCCTCGGGGTGGTATTTTTTTATTGGTCAAATTATCATTTGAAATAGTGTATAAAGTTGTTGTATTGTGAAATTACTTTTCGCGCAAAAGCAATAAGATTTCTATTTTACACTGTCGTATTTTGTCAGTATACTGTTGTACCTTTGTATCAAAATTTAAGCTACGAGTATGGAACAACAGAAGCAAGACAGTTTATCCAATAAAAATATGCATAAACAGGGCATTCGCATCACTATTGCGGTTGTGGCCGGCAAAATAATCGGTGCATTGGTGATGCATTTTTTATCCTCGCCCGAGCGCTGGATTCGATTATAATTTGTAACTTTACCTAAAATTATAACCCATTATGAGTGCCGCAGGATTATTGAATCGCTATGTGTGGTTTGTGACAACCATCTACAACCGTGGGCCTATCACGCTCGAAGAGATACAACGCCGTTTCGAGTCGCACTTTGGGTGTGGCGAGGAGCTTTCGGAGCGTCAGTTTCATCGCTATACTGACGCCGTGGAGGAGTTGTTCGACATCGAGATAAAATATAGTCGCACGCAGCGAGGCTATGTCATTGCTGACCGCGATGGCATCGACAATATGGGTATGCGTAAGTGGTTTATCCAGACCTTTTCGGTCAATAATATTATGCACGAAAGTCAGGAACTCAAAAACCGCATACTTCTCGAAAATGTACCTTCGGGGCAGCAACACCTCACAACCATTGTTGATGCGATGCGTGAAAGCGTAGCACTATCGATGACCTACCATAGTTTTCATCGTGAGGAGCCTTCGACCTTCGAAGTGGAGCCCTACTGCGTGAAACTCTTTGAGCAGAGGTGGTATATGCTCGGAATGAGCGACAAGCTGCGTATCTACGCCCTCGACCGCATCAGGACATTAGAGCCGACCGAGCGCAAATTCAAACTGCCAAAGAAGTTCGATGCGGCAAAGTTCTTTGAGGACTATTACGGAATTATCATCGGCGATAAGAATTTCGATGTCGAGCCGGTAGCATTGAAGGTCGATTCGTGGCAGAGCAAATATCTGCGTACCCTGCCCCTGCACCACACACAGGTTGAGGTGGAACGCAACGAGGAGTATTCGATTTTCGAGTATCGCTTGTGTCCATCGTTCGACTTTCAGCAGAAACTACTCTCTATGGGTGACTCGGTGAGCGTGTTAGCCCCCGTGCTACTCAAAGATATTCTCCGCAAAAAGGCCGAGCAGACTGCAAACAACAACGCCTCGGCTGTGATGGGCTCGGGGTATCATTTTAAGGTGTATAAAAAGTAAAACGATTATGAAAAAGTTAGTTACGATTGAAGATTACCAGCGTCGCAAATTAGAGTTGGAAGCTTTAATTGCTATCAGTCCCTATTTGGAGGAGCTCTTTCAGATAATACGAATGGCTCCAAACCAAGAGGAGTGTGCCAAGCAAGTTGCTTTACGATTTGAATTGTCGCCGGAACAAGCTAAGTATATACTCTCCCGTAGGCTGACATATCTTACTTCATTAATACACGTAAAACTGCAAAAAGAGTACGACAAAGTCATACAACATTTGACGAACAATGCAGAGTAAATAAAAATACAATATGGACTATCTGAAAATATTTAATGAAGATATTGCTTTTAATGCAGCAAATCCGCGTTATCTCAATGAAGTATCAGATGATGAATATGGCGAGCGCCGCAATGGTTTTTGGGTTAAGAATACAGAAGAAAACAATCTTCGTTTTACATTTGATAACGGACATCTATTTGAGCTAACCCCCGATAGAACCCTATTTTACAAGGATGCGGGTCTTGATTATTTTATTGACAAGGATATTGAGGTTGCACTCAATACATTTATCGCCGAGAATAAAGTTGGCTCACCCGTAAGTAGATATCAAGACGAGATGGAGAGCCTTCCTTTTATTAGGGTTGTCGTACATCGCCGAGAACATATTGTGGCTATATCTAATATACATTTAAGCCCTGGTATGCAACATCAAGGATTGGGCAAAAAGGCTATATCCATTATTTATGATATATGTAAAAGGCTAAACTATAAATTATATTTAGTGCAAATGGTCGAGAGCTTCTATCTGAGGATGCTCAACCGAGGAGCCGAAGTAGTTGTTCCGTATGACACACTCGAAATAACAGATAATACAAACTTAAGCGAGTAATCAGGAAGTTATGGGAAAAATCGAAGCAGGTATAAAATCTGTTGAGCAGATGTTCAATGAGGAGGGTATGCAAATGCAAATTCCTCCTTATCAGCGACCTTATCGCTGGGGTTATAAAAATATTAAGCAACTGCTCGAGGATATTGCAACAAATAAGAATGCAGGCAAACAGAAATATCGCATTGGTAGCGTAATTCTTTATAAAAATAAAGATGGAGCATACGAAATTGTTGATGGACAGCAGCGTATTACAACATTGTTGCTTTTGGCGAAAGCGTGCGGAGTTGAGAATGATTTGTTGGGCAAATTAGAGTATAAACACTCAGACTCGAAAAAGAATATCATAGGCAATTACAAATATATTACAGAGTGGATAAATGAGCACTATCTCAACAGGAAGGAGGAGTTTTGGCAATATGTCGAAGACTCTTGCGAATTTGTCGTAATTGTTGTTGATGACCTGTCCGAGGCGTTCCAAATGTTCGATTCGCAGAATGGACGAGGCAAAGAGTTGGAGGCCTACAACCTTCTCAAAGCCTACCATATAAGAGCGATGGAGCAGGACTCACGCGAAGAGAAGGTAGCCTGCGATAAGCGTTGGGAGGCTGCCACAATGTACGATGCAACGCCAACGGTCGATGGCGATCCGAATGTGGATGTACTGCGACAGATATTCAACGAACAATTATATAGAGGTCGTGTTTGGTCG
>JADBON010000116.1:0-4823 GCA_015656305.1 Alistipes sp. | reverse complement strand
CGCACGCAGCCTCGATATCCTCACCACGTGAAGCACGCAGAGTGGTCTGTATGCCACGCTTTGTGAGTGTATCTCGGAACTCGATAATCTTCTCTAACTCAGGTGAGTAGAATGGCGAGTCGGGAATCTTGTGGAAGCGGATAAGGTTGATGCGGCACTTGATGCCATCGAGCAGACGCGATAGCTCCTTGATATGGCGCATCGAGCAGTTCATACCCTCCAGGACGATATACTCGAACGACACGCGGCGCTGGTGAGTGAAGTCGTAGCGACGCAGGATGTCGCACACCTCCTTAATAGAGTAGGAGTTCTCGATAGGCATAATCTCCTTGCGCTCCTCAGGGAAGGGGTTGTGGAGTGATACGGCGATATGCACCTTCGACTCATCGAGGAGTCGTGGTAGGGTGCGGGCAACACCCGCAGTAGATACTGTGATACGTGTTGGTGACCACGCCAAGCCCCACTCCGAGGTGAGGATGTCGAGCGTGCGTAGAAGGTTGTCGATGTTGTCCAACGGCTCACCCATACCCATAAATACAAGGTTTGTGAGTTTATCGCGTTCGGGGATTGAGAGTATCTGGTTAATTATCTCTGTTGCAGAGAGATGGTGGCGGAATCCCATACGTCCTGTCGCACAGAATTTACACCCCATTTTGCATCCCGCCTGCGAGGATACACAGAGCGTCATACGCTCGCCATCGGGGATAAGTGCCGATTCGATGTACTCCCCCTCCAGCGTGCGGAATAGATATTTCTTGGTGCCGTCTGTCGACTCCGAAACCTTCAGCGGTGCCGAGAGTCCCAATTCGCAATGCTCCTTGAGAGTCTCGCGTGCCGCCTTCGAGAGGTCGGTCATAGCGTCGATGTCGGTCACAAAACGTGTATATAGCCATTTGGCTATCTGCTTATGCGCAAAACGTGGCAAGCCAAGCTCCTCGCAGAGGCTTTTTAGCTCGTCAGGCGATGCGCCATATAGTCTATATTTCATTCTATTTACCATACCTTTCATCTCGTATCCCGACTACAAAATTAATAAAAATTAAATATTTTTTCGCCTAAATATATTTTTTTTGAAATTTTATATATATCTTTGCGTAGTGTAGTGCGTCTATGTGCGAACTCTAAAGCGGTTAAGATATTAAAAACTAAAAAATTAGATATAATGGAGATTAAGAAATCACCTAAAGCAGATCTTCAGAATAAGAGAATGCTTTTCTTGCTCTTTGGCCTTGTAGTTGCATTGGGCATCACAGGCTTAGCTTTTTCACTAAGTTCAAAGCCAGATGCTGGTGAGTACACCCCACCAAAGCGTGAGACTACCGAGATGGAGCAGATTGATAACACTCGTCAGGATCAGCCAGAGGTTCAGCCAGAGCAGCAGAAGGCTCAGGCACAGGTAGTAACAGATGTATTGAACATCGTGTCTAACGACCAGAAGATTGAGACAAACATCGTATTTGCGGATGACGCAGATGAGTTCGCAGACTTCGAGATGGTAATCGAGGATAAGGAGGAGGAGATCGTCGAGGAGGAGATTTTCTTCACCGTAGAGGAGATGCCTAAGTTCCGTGGTGGCGGTCTTCCAGAGTTCCGTACTTGGGTTCAGCAGAACGTAAAGTATCCACAGATTGCTCTTGAGAATGGTATCCAGGGTAACGTAGTTATCCAGTTCGTTGTAGGCCCAGATGGTAAGATGGGTAACTTCAAGGTTCTTCAGTCTCCTGATAAGACATTGTCTGATGCTACTATCGACGTGTTGAAGAAGGCTAACGAGATGAAGAATGGTTGGAAGCCTGGTAAGCAGCGTGGTAAGCCAGTAAAGGTTTCATTTACTTTGCCTGTTGCATTCAAGATTCAGAACTAATCTGCTGAATAGACAGAATTTGGGGTTCCACTAACAAGTGGAGCCCTTTATTATCTAATGTGGAGTCCTTTGTTATCTAAATGTTATGAGAGAGGAGAACGAGAAGCCTAAAGGTAAGAGCAAAGAGCCTATACCTACTGTCGAGGAGCGCGAGACACGTGCCGTGTTGGTGGCTGTTATCCGTGATAGCCAAAACCCTGCTACGGCGGTGGAGTACCTCGATGAGTTGGAGTTCTTGGCCGAGACCGCAAATATAAAGAGCGTGAAGCGCTTCACGCAGCGCCTACCACAGCCACTGTCGAAGATTTATGTCGGCCCTGGTAAACTCGAGGAGATTGCCGAGTGGTGTAAGGAGAATGAGATTGATATCGCTATCTTCGACGATGAGCTGTCGCCAGCGCAGACACGTAATATCGAGGCGGCTATGCCTTGTAAGATTATGGACCGTACGCGCCTTATCCTCGATATCTTTATGTCGCGCGCGCAGACGGCATATGCCAAGACACAGGTTGAGTTGGCGCAGTTTGAGTACCTCTACCCACGTCTTACGGGTATGTGGACACACCTTGAGCGTCAGCGAGGAGGTACAGGAACACGTGGTGGTGCCGGTGAGCGTGAGATTGAGACCGACCGCCGTATAGTGCGTAACCGTATTGCGAAGTTGAAGGAGGATCTCAAGAAGATTGACCGTCAGATGGCCGTGCAGCGCTCTAATCGTGGACAGATGGTACGCGTGGCATTGGTGGGATATACCAACGTTGGTAAGTCTACGTTGATGAATCTTATCTCGAAGAGTGAGGTGTTTGCCGAGAATAAGCTCTTCGCAACCCTCGATACTACGGTGCGTAAGGTGGTTTTCGACAACTTGCCATTCCTTATGTCCGACACCGTAGGATTTATCCGTAAACTCCCTACCGAGCTTATCGAGTCGTTTAAGTCTACGCTCGATGAGGTGCGTGAGGCGGACCTCTTGTTGCACGTTGTGGATATCTCGCACCCAGGATTTGAGGACCAGATTGCTGTTGTTAAGCAGACGTTGGCAGATATTGGCGCAGGCGATAAGCCTACGTTCTTGGTATTCAACAAGATTGATGCCTATACATACACTCCAAAGGAGGAGGATGACCTCACACCAGCTACGAAGGAGAATCTCTCGCTCGAGGATTTGAAGAATAGCTGGATTGCCAAGGCGAATACCCCTTGTATCTTCATCTCGGCACGTGAGAAGATAGGTGTGGATAAGCTCCGCTCGGACCTCTATGGTATGGTTCGTGAGATTCACGCAGGACGCTATCCATTTAATAACTTCTTATACTAACGAAACACTTAAGGAGCTATGGTAAAGATTTTGAATAAGGAGAATACGATTCTCAATAAGTTTGTCGCACAGATGCGCGATAAGGTTGTGCAGCGCGATCCTATGCGTTTCCGCCGTAATATGGAGCGTGTGGCAGAGATTATGGCTTACGAAATCTCGAAGAAGCTCAACTACACGACACGTATGGTTGAGACACCACTTGGCATTGCTGCGGTGGAGGAGATTTCGGATAAGATAGTTGTTGCTACGATACTTCGTGCGGGCTTGCCATTCCACCAGGGCTTCTTGAACTTCTTTGATGATGCGGAGAGTGGCTTCGTATCGGCATACCGTAAGAGCCGTCCTGATGGTAGCTTTATCGTGGATGTGGAGTATGTTGCCACCTCGTCACTCACGGGCAAGACGCTTATTCTTGTTGACCCTATGCTCTCGACAGGTACCTCGCTGATGCTGGTTTACGATGCGTTGGTTCGCCGTGCTGGAGAGCCTGACCATACCCACTTTGCTGCGGTCTTCGCATCGGAGGAGGGTGTAGACTTTGTGCTTAAGCATACGAACCCTGAGAAGTGTACGTTGTGGTGTGCTACTGTTGACCCAGAGCTTACCTCAAAGTCGTATATCGTTCCAGGTGTTGGTGATGCGGGCGATTTGGCCTACGGTATTAAGTTGTAAGGCGAGAAGTTATATAACTACAAAAAAAGAGGGTGTCCCACAAAGGACACCCCTTTTTTATTTGCCATTGTATGCGTTCATCGTTCTGTCGGCACCTACAGATACAAACGAGAGTATCGCATCGCCAAAGAGCTTCAAACGCTCGGGCATTGTCTTATTCTCCTCGTCGCTGAAAGGTCCCAATACATAATCCACCTGATGGCCCTTTGGGAAGTCGCCGCCTACGCCAAAGCGCATACGTGTGTACTGGTTATCGCCCAAAAGCTCGGTGATGTTACGAAGTCCGTTGTGGCCACCCTCGCTACCATTCTTACGCATACGGAATGTTCCGAATGGAAGTGCTATATCGTCCGATATAACGAGGAGGTTCTCGCGTGGGATGCGCTCCTGCTCCATCCAGTAGCGTACTGCCTTGCCCGATAGATTCATATACGTCGAGGGCTTGAGCAGATAGACCGTGCGACCGCGGTGCTTGAGCGTTGCCATAGCACCATAACGTACCGTCGTAAAAGAGATATTGGATGCCTCGGCTAAGGCATCCAACACTCTGAATCCGATGTTGTGGCGGGTATTGGCGTACTCGGCGCCAATGTTGCCCAACCCGACAACAAGATATTTCATCTTCGAATCGGTTTAGTCCAGCTATTACTGTGCTGCACGTGAAGCACGTGTTACGCGAACTGCGCAAACAGCAGTAGTTGCAGGAGTTACGAATGTAAGGTTCTCGTGCTTAAGATCACCTACGAAGATAGTCTGACCAACCTTCAATGGAGTTACGTCAACAACGATCTCATCTGGAATGAACTCAACAAGACCCTTAACTGTAAGCTTACGAGCTGAAAGAGCGAGCTTACCACCGATCTTAACACCCTCAGCGTTACCTGTAAGGCGAACTGGTACGTTAACAGCTACTGGCTTACCCTCCTGAACGCGGTAGAAATCTACATGGAGAACCTGCTCGCGTACTGG
>JADBON010000217.1:0-3045 GCA_015656305.1 Alistipes sp. | reverse complement strand
CGAGTGCGAGTATTCGCCCGTGATGCTGAGCTTAGGATACCACAGCGAGTTTAGCTCCTTGCTCTCGGCCTTTGCTGTGATTATGCCCTCTTTGGCGAGTGCCAATGTAAGGTTCTGGTTGTGAGCAATCGTCATAGCCTCCTCTAACGAGAGGTACATCTCAACCCTCTGACCAAGCACGCTGAGTGGGGCGCATAGTGCCAATATGCAAATTAGATATTTCGACATAGAATCTGTTTTGTAGAGGTAAAACAAACCCTATACCAAACAAAAAAGACCTCAAATGTTTGAAACACTTGAGGTCTTTTTTTCGATTCTCAATTTGCTGTTATCTCTTCGTTGAGGCTCTGAGGCCCTCGATGACGCTCGGTGTGAAGCCGGCGGCCTCCATGGCGTTGAGGCCCTTGATTGTCAAGCCTCCAGGGGTTGTCACACGGTCGATCTCTGCCTCGGGGTGGCTGTCGTTCGCCTCGAGGATATCAACGGCGCCACGTAGCGTCTGCATAACAATATGCTTGGCGTCGTCGGCACGCATGCCAAGCTCTACACCGCCCTCCATCGCTGCACGTATGTAGCGCAGGGCGTAGGCTATGCCACACGATGCGAGCGACGTGCCTGCAGGTATAAGCCCCTCCTCCACAAGCATCGCCTTGCCAAGCTCATCAAAAATCTCGACAAGCGCTGCGTCCTGCTCCGCTGTGGTACGTGCCGAGGCGATAAATGTCATGCTACTCATGGTGGCAACTGCCGTGTTGGGGATTATGATGTATGTCGCAGGGAGCTTGCCGTCGCCCTTGTCGAGCCATGCGCTGAGCTGACCTATGCCAAGCCCACCCACCATTGAGGCTACTGCTTGATGCGAGTAGTCGATGTGTGGCTTTATCTCCTCTAAGACTTGCTCCACCTTCCAGGGCTTCACGGCGAGTATGACGAGGTCTGCCACCGCTGCGGCATCGCAATTATTTGTCGTGGTGTTTATCTCTGGGTGCTCGCTCTTTAGTGCCTCGAGTTTTGCTGTCGAGGGGTTCGACACGTAGATATCTGCTGTGGCTACCTTTGTGCCATGCGCCAAGCCACGTGCCACCGCACCGCCCATATTTCCTGCTCCAATAATCGCTATCTTCATTGTTGTTAAGGTATTTCTAATGTTTTATGCGCCCTAAAGAGCGGACTGCAATCCTCTACAAATATACGAAGATTTCGGCGAACGCAACTATTCGATAGTGTCATATATCCAAAATTTTATCAAGATGATGCAAAAAAATATTAACTTTGTGGGTGATAACAAATCTTAATATTGGGTAATTATGACAAATCAACTAATTATCGCTTTCAATATTTCTAAGACCTACGACCTTTATATTCAGGGTAAGGGTGACCGTAGTTCTCTCTATGATTGCACTCGCCACTATTGGGCGAATGTGAAGAAGGAGAGGGCTGAACTTGCTGAGTTGGTATTTGGTGTTGCCCATGGTAAGGTGGTTAGTGTTTATAAACCTACATCGTGGCATTATGTCGATTATAAAGGTGGTCAGCGCATTGAGTTTGATGGAGAGGAAATATTGGATAGTCCCTATATTGGCTTAGATGTGTCAGAGTTTTTCTATAAGGTGCAAAACCCAGTGCGATATATTGGCTGTTGGTAGAACCTTTTATTGAATACCAAAGAGTTAATATTTAAATAAGTTTGGAGGACTTCGTGATGAAAAGAATTTTAGTTATAATCGTAGCCGTATTCTCTTTCAATTTAGCCTATGGACAAACGCTTCTAATATACGGGGGAGAAGATCATGACGTATATTTGGGCAAACTTAATGCCTCAGAATACGATTCAGAGTCCATATGGAATGAGTATGGTAGGTTTGGTAGTAAGTATAATTCAAATAGTATTTGGAATGAGTATGGTAGGTATGGAAGTTCATATAGTAGCTATAGCCCATTCAATGAGTATGCTACATATCCCCCAATCATTGTAGATAGTCAAGGTAATTTTTATGGGTACTTTACCTTGAATAAATATAAGTCCCAACGAGCCAATTTAGATTTAGTTAATATCATCTGCGCCTATTTTGAGGAGATTAGAGAGGACGTTGATGAGTGGTATGATAAGATTTTCTAACCATTAACTTAGCTCGCACACCTCTATCCCACCGATTTTGATTACCTTTGCCATATGAACGTAAAGCAAGCATACTCTCGAAGCGAGGAGATTTTAAATGCCTCGACACACGCCGTGGGCCTTCTGATGGCTATTGTGGTGTGTAGATTCTTTGTTGTTAAGAGTGCGGACTACGCCTCGTCGCTCGCCATATTAAGCCTTGTGCTCTACTTTGTGGGTGTGGCGAGCTCCTATGCCGCATCGACAATGTATCATGCCATACCCGCCACTAGCACCAAGAGAAAGGCCCTAGCTCGCAAGGTTGACCATGCAGCGATATATTGGCATATTGCGGGTAGCTATACCCCCGTAACGCTAATAGCTATGCGTGAGGGTGGTGCTCCGGTTTGGGGTATTGCCATCTGCTCGTTTGTGTGGCTCGCAGCCCTTGTGGGCACCGCGCTAAGCTTCCGCAAACTTAAGGCGCAGAGCTACCTCGAGACGGCATGCTATGTGCTTATGGGACTAACGATTCTTGTCGCCTTCAAGCCTTTTTACGAGTGTTGCGGATTGGAGATTGTGCTCTGGGTTGTTGGCGAGGGTGTTGCCTATATTGTTGGTGCTGTGTTATATAGCTTCAAACAGATACCATATATCCACTCGGTGTTCCACGTATTCGTGATTCTTGGCGACGTCTGCCACATGATTGCTACGTGGAAGCTATTGCAGATGTTTGTGCTGTAGGCGAGGGCAAAAATTATAGGTTATGCTACACCGTTTTGCTGCCGACATATCGCATATCGAGCGTCCGAAACTCTTCACGTGGCCATTTCACTATGTGCCGCACGAGTTATCGTGCTTAGCAGCCAGCGAGGTGCAGCAATACCTTAAGTCACGCCCTGAGTGGCGTGAGGAGATTGCTCGTGGCAAGATGTTCGGTGTGCTTG
>JADBON010000299.1:0-2168 GCA_015656305.1 Alistipes sp. | reverse complement strand
TTATGAGCAGTTGGCAAATACCGCACGTCTTTACCGCGAGACACCTACCGAGAGTGTGGCAGACTCGTTGTTTAGTGTCTACACGAAGCTCAAGGGCCGTACACGCGAACTTAACAACGCTATCGACAATCAGTGGACACATATCATAGATACGAAGTACTACGCCTATGGCTATGTTCTCGAGAAGTACAACCACTACGACTTGCTCGACAGCTCGTCTATGAAGTTTGCAGAGTCGCAGCAGCGTTGCACAGAGGAGGATGGCATCTACGCTTCGGATGCCCTTATGCACTACGCTATCGGCTACCCTACGCTTCTCGACTTTGAGATTGCGATAGCCCAGGAGTTGGGACTTAGCGAGGCACAGGAGGCACTGCAGCAGGCACGTCAAAGTATTGTGATGCCAGATTATCGCAAGGAGTATATCGACGTGGAGCGACGCCTCTTTATCGACTATATGCCTATTACGCTCGGCCGCACGAACTACTATCATAGTGGCAACCCTATCCCAGAGTTGAAGGTTTATGAGCGAGGTACGATATATCGCATACTTCTCGGCACGTTCCGCACGAAGCAGCCTATGACCCTCTTCAAGGGCGTACAGCCACTCTACATCGCGCAGAACGAGGAGAACCTGTACCTATATTATGCAGGAGGCTTTGCAACACTGAAGGAGGCCGAGGAGGCACAGCTATTCCTAAAGGAGAAGGGCTTCAAACAGCCAGAGATTTGCCGCTGGCGTGATGGCGATATGATAAACATCGACGCTATCTCGGAGGAGTCAAATGAGAGCGATGTCACACCTTTGGTGGGCCACCGCTACCTCGTAGTGTTGGAGTGCGAGAGCATCGACGATGCCTTGCGTGCTACCATTAGCGCTACGGCTCCCGAGAAGATGATATCGCGCCGTGGCACACAATTCGCCATCGGCACATTCACCGACCACGCCGAGGCTGATGCTCTCCTTACAACTATCGAGGAGAAGCACCCCGAAGTAACTGCATCAATTGTTGAGCTTGATTTCTAATACGTAACAACCATATTTTTATGAAGAAGATACTTTTCGCGTTAACAATTATCCTAACCACCGTTGCACTATGGTCGTGCAGCAAGAGCGAGACATACTCGCTCAATGTCCCAGCAAAGGGCATCATCGTTGCCAAGCCTGGTGATAGCGGTACTACGACGTTCGACAGCAGCAACATCACATCCATAACCGCTACTTCAGTTCCAAAAGGCTGGACAGTGGATAGTATTGATATGTATAAGGGTACTATTACCGTTACCTCTCCTTCAACTTTCTTAGAGGAGGAGGTTGTAAATGGTACGATTAGCCTTAAGGGCTACACCCCTACTGGAAAAACCAAGAGCATCTCGATATATGTGGCTATCGTGGAGAATGCCGTAGATTATAGCAATGCACCCGCAAACTGCTATGTTGCAACTAATCCCGACACACGATACATCTTCAACCCTATGGTAGGTGGCAGCAACACACCACTCCAGACCGTAAAGGTGCAGGTTATTTGGGAGACAACAGCAAATCTTATCCAGTACCTCGACCTGCGCGATGGCAAGGCTACGTTCTACGTTGCAGGTCACAAGGAGGATGAGGAGAGTGAGAACGTTGGCGTGAAGGCTGGAAATGCACTTATTGGCGGTTATGATGCGAATGATAACCTTGTGTGGAGCTGGCACGTGTGGGTGACAAATAACAACCCTTCGGCAGCGGAGAATACCATTTCGCTCAATGGCGCTACGCTTATGACTATGAACCTCGGTGCGGAGTGCAATAGCAATGGTTCAGCAGACTCAAAGAGCGTATTCAACTCCTATGGCCTATACTATCAGTGGGGACGCAAGGAGCCATTCGTAGGCCCAAAGAACTACGACTTCCCGCTTAACGAGGATCACGCGATGACCGATTTCGAGGGCGACGAAGTATATATGGCATACATAGAGTCTACGGATGCAGAGGGTACTATCTCGTGGACAAGCGAGAACCCCCTATCGATTATCAAAGGCCGCAAGGAGAATGGCTACGATTGGTTGTATAACGGCCACGATAACTCGCTCTGGAGCGCTACAACAAAGACAGAGAATGACCCTTGTCCTGCGGGCTGGCACGTTCCAGATGCTTCGATTTACGAGTCACTAACCATCGCCTC
>JADBON010000139.1:0-4254 GCA_015656305.1 Alistipes sp. | reverse complement strand
GTCAAGGAGCTTCCTGTTGAGGGTGCCAAGCAGGGCGATTATATGTCGCTAAAGACCGTGAGCGAGGTTCGCCGTGGTGATAAGGTCTACAAAGAAGTTGCCCGATAATTTGTTGTGATAAGGGTGCATCTGCGGCATCGAGCTTGTCCGCTAAATGCTCACATACGCTTCAGTATGCTCCGCTTTATCGGACTGCGACTCGCTACCACATCTGCAACCCTTCTGACAACAAATTGGGGGAGTAACTGAAAATACAAAACGAAATAAAACTTAAAACTATATAACAATGTTTAGCAAAGAGACTTATATTGGTCGTCGTGCCGAGTTGGCACGACGCGTAGGTAAGGGTTTAATTCTTCTTCCAGGTAACCCTGAGGTGCCTAACAACTACCCAAACAACACATACTACTTCCGTCAGGACTCTACATTCCGCTACTACTTTGGCCTCGACGTGCCATCGTTGGTAGGTCTTCTTGATGCGGAGTCGGGCGAGGCATATATCTTTGGCGATGACTTTACCGTTGAGGATATCATCTGGACAGGTCCTATGCCTACTATCGCGGAGCAGGCTGCGGAGGTTGGTGTGGAGCGCACAGCGCCTCTTGCTGATTTGCGTGGTGTGTTGCGCAAGGCTATCGAGCAGAATCGCCCTGTACACTACCTCCCACCATATCGTGCGGAGTTGAAGATTTCGATGGCGGAGTTGCTTGGTATTCGCCTCGATATGCTCCACGAGCGTAAGTCTTTGGATTTGATGTTCGCCGTAGCGGAGATGCGCGAGAAGAAGTCGGCAGAGGAGATTGAGGCTTTGGAGCGTGCCTTCAAGATTGGCTACCAGATGCATATCACGGCTATGGGTATGTGTCGTCCAGGCGTTGTAGAGCGCGAGATTGCTGGCCGCTTGGAGGGTATCGCAAAGTCTTATGGCCAGGGTGTATCGTTCCCAACTATCGTTACGCAGCACGGCGAGATTTTGCATAACCACAACCACGATGGTGTGTTGGAGGCTGGTCGCTTGTTGTTGGTTGACGGTGGTGGCGAGTCTGTTGAGGGTTACTGCTCTGACCACACTCGTACATACCCTGTAAGTGGTAAGTTCAGCGACTTGCAGCGCGATATATATAATATAGTAGTGCGTGCGCACGGCGAGGTGAAGGATATGATTAAGCCAGGTACTATGTACCCAGATATCCATCGTGCGGCATACCTCTCATTGGCCGAGGGCCTTAAGGGTGTAGGTCTTATCAAGACCACTGCCGAGGATGCTGTAGATGCTGGTGCTATGTATCTCTTTATGCCTCACGGCTTGGGACACGGTATGGGCCTTGATGTTCACGACTTGGAGAACATTGGCGAGCGTTCGTTCGACTTCTCTACTGTTGCCGAGCGTGCTGCGAAGTCTGCAACCTGCATCCACCGCTCTACTTGGCGTGTTGAGCCGGGTACGGTTATGTCTGACGAGCCAGGTCTTTACTTCATCCCAGCGCTTATCGACAAGTGCCGCGCCGAGGGTAAGTTTACCGATATCGTGAACTATGACGCTCTTGAGTCGTTCCGCAACTTTGGTGGTATCCGTATCGAGGATGATGTGCTTGTAACAGAGACAGGTAGCCGCTTTATCGGCGATAAGCTCCTTCCTCTCACCGTTGAGGAGTTGGAGGCTGTTGTAGGCTCGTTGAAATAGTAAATGTCTACCGTCCCGCATCTCTCACGGTGCGGGATTGGTATAGATATATTCGATTGAGCGTTCGATATTATCAATTTGATAAATAGTCGAAGTAGTTCTATATTTGCAAAAAATAAACGAAGTGTAGCATCGTTATTGATGTTACGAGGCAAAAGAGTTACTAAAACTAATAACATAAATTGATAATGAAAACAGATATTGAGATTGCTCGCGAGACACAATTAAAGAACATCCGTGAGATTGCATCCGCAGTGGGATTTCCTGAGGATGACGTATTTAACTACGGTAAGTATATCGCCAAGGTGCCTTTCAGACTTATCGACGATAAGCGCGTGAAGAAGAGTCACCTTATCCTTGTAACGGCGATTACGGCGACGAAGGCTGGTGTGGGTAAGACTACCGTGAGCATCGGTCTTGGTATGGGCCTTAATCATATAGGTAAGAAGGCGATTATCGCACTCCGCGAGCCTTCGTTGGGCCCTTGCTTCGGTATGAAGGGTGGTGCTACGGGAGGTGGCTATGCACAGGTGTTGCCTTCGGAGGATATCAACCTCCACTTTACGGGCGACTTCCACGCCGTAACCTCGGCAAATAACCTTATCGCAGCGCTGCTCGACAACTACCTATACCACAACCGCTCTACGCAGGTGGGACTTAAGCGTGTGTTGTGGCGCCGTGTGATGGATATGAACGACCGCTCGTTGCGTAACATCGTTTCGGGCCTTGGTGGTTCGACAAATGGCATCCCAACGGAGACAGGCTTCGATATCACCCCTGCGTCGGAGATTATGGCTATCTTGTGCCTCGCGCAGAGCGTTGAGGATTTGTATGTCCGCATTGGTCGCATAGTGCTTGGCGTGCGCTATGACGATACGCCGCTTACGGTTAACGACCTCGGTGTTACGGGCGCTGTGGTGGCGTTGTTGAAGGATGCTATAAATCCTAACCTTGTGCAGACTACGGAGCATAACCCTGTGATTATCCACGGAGGTCCGTTTGCAAATATCGCGCACGGCTGTAACTCGGTGATTGCTACCAAAATGGCAATGACCTATGCTGACTATACTGTAACCGAGGCGGGCTTCGGTGCCGACCTTGGTGCAGAGAAGTTCCTCGATATAAAGTGCCGTCAGGCGGATATTAAGCCCGACCTTACGGTGTTGGTAGCCTCGACTCTCGCTCTTAAGATGCACGGTGGTGTTCCGGAGACGGAGATTAAGCTTCCTAATGCGGAGGGCCTTCAGAATGGCTTTGCGAACCTCGACCGTCACGTGGCGAATTTGCAGAAGTTTGGACAGACCGTACTTGTATGCTTCAACCGCTTTGCAAGCGATACCGACGAGGAGATTGAGATGGTTATGAAGCACTGCGAGGAGCTTGGTGTGCGTTGTGTGATTAACAACGCCTATGCCGAGGGTGGTGCTGGTGCTGCCGACTTGGCGCGTGCCGCAGTGGAGCTTATCGAGACACAGCCATCGGCACCTATCAACTTTGCTTACGACCTTGAGGACTCTATCAAGGATAAGATTACGAAGGTGGCGAAGAATATCTATGGTGCTGGTAGTGTGGTATTTGGTCCAAAGGCGAAGAAGCAGATTGAGCTTCTCGAGAAGTGGGGTATGGACAACCTGCCAGTATGTATCGCCAAGACACAGTTCTCGTTTAGTGCCGATGCCAAGCGCTACGGCTCTGTGGAGGGCTTCGAGATTAATATCAAGGATATCGAGCTTAACGCGGGTAGTGGCTTTATCGTGGCTCTTGCGGGCGATATTATGCGTATGCCAGGCTTGAGCAGAACTCCACAAGCGGGTAACATCCACTTGGCCGAGGATGGCACAGTTGAGGGCCTCGTATAAGGGTGCTGAAATATAGAGTAATGTCCCGACAATGAGCAATTTGTTGTTCGTTGTCGGGATGTTCGCAACACAAAGTTTACTGCTAAAATGAAACTATTTTATCTCTTTCCTACCGAGTCGGAGGCGAAGGCTTTTAGGGAGTTATCGCCTCGGAGTGAGGTAGTTATCTCGGGAGTGGGTATGGTGGCTACGGCAGCCACGGTAGCACGATTGGTGCGTAGTGGAGATATCACCTCGGAGGATATCGTGGTGCTTGCTGGCATAGCAGGTACGTATGGCGATAGCGTCGCGGTGGGTAGTGTTGTGGAGGTCGTGGAGGAGTGTTGCGCGGAGCTTCCCGAGCGTTTTCAGGAGCGATATTGTGTCGCACCCCGCACGTCATTGCGCCCTGTAGTGTCGAATACGGTACACGGCAAAGATGTGGCGCAAGGTGTGGCGGAGATAGAGAATATGGAGGGTGCAGCGATGTTTGCCCTTGCTCGGGAGTATGGCTTTGGTGTGGCGGAGATACGTGCTATATCGAACCGCGTTGGCGAGGAGTTTGCCTGTTGGCACGTTCGTGAGGCGGTGGAGGCGTTGGCACACGAACTCTCAAACTTGAAATTCGAATAAACAAAAATATTGCGTTATGAATACTACGAAGAAGGTATTGACCTATTTGCTGATTGCTATCGTTGCTGTGGTGTGCTTGATTGTTGTATGGCACTACTT
>JADBON010000272.1:0-2430 GCA_015656305.1 Alistipes sp. | reverse complement strand
TCCACAGCATTTGATACCAACTCACGAAGGAAAATCTCGTGGTCGGAGTATAGGAACTTCTTAATCACGGGGAAGATATTCTCTGTCGTTACCCCAATCTTTCCATTTCTCATAGTTCTATATTGTTATTAGTTATTGTTGTCACTTTGGTCGACTCTCTACGAAGTTCAACAAACCACGTGCCACGTGCCGTGGACTGACATTTTGTCACTCTGTAAGACAAATTTACAAAATTCCTACGAAAATACTACACCTAAGGGGCGATTTCTGCACTAAAAAAGAGTCGATAGGAATGTGGAAGGCGAAGTAAATGTGGTTTAGTATAGCACGGGATAATGAAATCTATGTGGGTTGTGAATATAAAGTGTTGAAATTCCCAAAAATTTTCGTATCTTTGCGTGCTAATAATGATTAATAAACATCACACGATGAAGAACATACGTAACTTTTGTATTATCGCTCACATCGACCACGGTAAGAGTACACTTGCAGACCGCCTTTTGGAGAAGACTAACACGCTGAACCAGCGTGAGATGCAGGCTCAGGTGCTCGATGATATGGACCTTGAGCGCGAGAAGGGTATCACCATCAAGAGCCACGCCATTCAGATGGAGTACAAGGCCAAGGATGGTCAGATGTACACCCTCAACCTTATCGACACCCCAGGACACGTTGACTTCTCATACGAGGTGTCGCGTGCTATTGCCTCTTGCGAAGGTGCGTTGCTTGTTGTAGACGCTACGCAGGGTATTCAGGCACAGACAATTTCAAACCTATATCTCGCTCTTGGTCAGGACCTTGAGATTATCCCCGTACTCAATAAGATTGACTGCGAGTCGGCGATGATTGACGAGGTTAAGGATCAGATTATCGACCTTATCGGTTGCAAGGATGAGGATATCCTTTTGGCTTCGGGTAAGACAGGTCAGGGTGTTGAGGAGGTTTTGGAGGCTATCGTGGAGCGTGTTCCAGCACCAGAGGGTGATGAGAATGCACCACTTCAGGCACTTATCTTCGACTCGGTTTTCAACCCATTCCGTGGCGTTATCGCATACTTCCGCGTCTTCAACGGTACTATCCACAAGGGTGAGCACGTTAAGTTCTTCAACGCTGGTAGTGAGTATGATGCCGACGAGATTGGCGTGTTGAAGCTAAAGATGGTTGCCCGCGATGAGATTAAGGCGGGTGACGTAGGTTACATCTGCTCGGGTATCAAGAACTCTACGGATGTTAAGGTGGGTGATACAATCACCTCGGTGGAGAACCCTGCCCTCGAGGCTATCGCAGGTTTCGAGGATGTGAAGCCTATGGTCTTTGCGGGTGTGTATCCTGTTGAGGCGGACCAGTATGAGGATTTGCGTGCGTCGCTTGAGAAGCTTAAGCTCAACGATGCGTCGCTTACATTCGAGCCAGAGAGTTCGTTGGCTTTGGGCTTTGGTTTCCGTTGTGGCTTCCTTGGCTTGTTGCATATGGAGATTATTCAGGAGCGTTTGTATCGTGAGTTCGATATGGATGTTATCACAACTGTGCCTAACGTATCGTACCACATCACAACTACGCTTGGCGAGGAGCTTGAGGTGCATAACCCATCGGGCCTTCCAGAGATTACCAAGGTGGCAAAGATTGAGGAGCCATATATCCTTGCGCAGATTATCACCAAGGCCGATTTTCTCGGTAACGTACTGAAACTATGTATTGATAAGCGTGGTGTTATGAAGAATCAGACCTTCATCACGCAGGACCGTGTGGAGGTAAACTTCGAGATGCCACTCTCGGAGATTGTCTTCGATTTCTACGATAAGTTGAAGAGTATCTCAAAGGGTTATGCTTCGTTCGACTACCACCGTACGGGTTACCAGACTTCGAAACTTGCGAAGCTCGATATTCTGCTTAACGGCGAGCCTGTCGATGCCTTGTCGTCGCTTATCTATGCCGACCACGCCTATGACTTTGGCCGTAAGATGTGTGAGAAGTTGAAGGAGCTTATCCCACGTCAGCAGTTCGATATCGCTATTCAGGCGGCTATCGGTGCTAAGATTATCGCTCGTGAGACGGTGAAGGCCGTACGTAAGGATGTTACTGCGAAGTGTTATGGTGGTGATATCTCACGTAAGCGTAAGCTTCTCGAGAAGCAGAAGGCGGGTAAGAAGCGTATGCGTCAGGTGGGCTCTGTACAGGTGCCACAGTCGGCGTTCCTTGCAGTGCTTAAGATGGATTAATTCATTGCGAAAAAGGTTGACCTATGATAAAGAAAATGTTGTTGGCAGCAGTGCTGCTTCTCTCGGTGGTGTCGCTTTCGGCACAGAGCTATCAGCCTACACCAGAGAATCTTAAGGCTCGTGAGGAGTTTGCTGATGCTCGCTTCGGAGTCTTCATCCATTGGGGTATTTACAGTATGTTTGCACAGGGTGAGTGGTATATGCAGAATGC
>JADBON010000246.1:0-2658 GCA_015656305.1 Alistipes sp. | reverse complement strand
CGTGCCGTACTTGGCATCTCGTTCCGCGCCATTGACCAGCAGTTCGTAGACGAGATGGGCGAAATAACAGGTATTCAGGATATTGGCGGTATCTACGTAGCTTCGGTTTCGGAGGGTGGTGCAGCCTCGGAGGCGGGAATTCGCAAGGGCGATATCATCACCGCGATTGATGGTGTTGCGACAAACGATACTGCAACGTTCGTAGAGCAGATTGGCAAGCGCCGTCCTGGTGATAACATCACGCTCAAGGTGGAGCGCGGCACAAAGAGCATCGAGGTAGTTGCGACGCTTCAGAACAAGGCGGGCGAGAGGGGCCTTCTTGCGAGAGAGAGCGTAGACGTAGCTCGCGAGCTTGGTGCGAAGTTCCGCAACGCCCCAGTGTCATTATGCAAGGAGTTGGATATCCGCGGTGGTGTGCAGGTAACCTCTGTACTACGTGGTGGACTCTTGGAGCGCTGCCGCGTGAAAGAGGGGTATGTCATCACACATATCAACGACCGCGAGGTGCATAGCCTTGATGACCTCGACCGACTAACCGAGAAGATAACCTCGATAGATGGTATCTACCCTAATGGTCGCGCATCGAGCTACACGATAATGCAGTAATAAAATAAAGGGAGGTTAGAATCTAACCTCCCTTTATTTCATTTAGTCAACCCACACCAACGGCGCACCCGTCTCGGCCAACTCCTCATCTGTAAGCTCCACGGAGATAATGCCCTCGGAGTATGACGCAACCTCATAAGGTTGATAGACAAAGAGTAGTCCCGCATCTGTCAGCGCCATAGAACTTGACAAAGGAAGCATCTCGGCAGAATCTATCAATATCGCATACTCCTTGTTAAGTCGCTCATAAACTAACTCCCTCAGCGCAGCACCCCACTCTCCTTCGAAAAGATATCCGAAGTCGTAGAGGCTACCTGTCTCAAGGTCGAAACTCTCATACCAGAGCGACTGACCGCCGTGCGCACCACCAGTATATGACTCAACAAGCGTCTCATAGCACAACACCCTATCATCTCGCACGAAGTACGCAGTCTGGTCCATCGAATACCAACACATAGGGCCTTCGCCCTCGGCGGCATAATCAGCATACTCCGCGACAATACTCTTCGCCGCAGCATCGAGATCCATACGCAAGAAGCCATCGTCATCCATAGTCTCCTTTTCATAACCCTCGAACGAATTGCTATAATTCAGCCACTCAATCTTTGCAAAGACCTCCCTATCCCACAAATTTGCGATACGCTGATAGGTTACCTTCACCTCGAAGGTTGAATTATCAGTTGCCTCGAAGGTAAAAGGCTCGAACTCTGGCAACACCTTCTGCTCACTATTATTGCACGCCACAAGTGACATCAGTAGCACAAGCGGCATAAGAAATCTACACTTTTTCATAGTCAATTAAATTTATTTAGTGTAAAGATACGAATTTTTCTCTAAAATACAAACACGCGCTGCACTATGTTACAATAGGAATGTATGACGACAACCTATATTACTTACAATATTTACAATAGATATAAATTGCAAAAAGTAGGAAAAATCAAAAAAAATACTATTTTTTTGAAAAAAAGTGCAAGAAAGTTTTGGTGAATAAAAAAATTGCCGTATATTTGCATCGTCAAAAGGAAACAACCTGATGACAAGACCGAATGGTGGATTCATCTAAGGGCTAGGATACGTGCCTCTCACGCACGACATAGGGGTTCGAATCCCCTATCCACTACAAAGAAAACCGTTGATTACTCAACGGTTTTTTCTTTTTTATACCTTCGCTATCGTTCGGTATATCTCCTCATACCCCGCAACCATACGCTCGACGGTAAGCTCCTCAAGAAATATAGTGCGGGAATGCTCACTAAACTTACGATAGAGCGCCTCATCCTCCAGGATTTGGGTGATACGCTCGGCAAAGAGCGAAGCCTCGTTCTGCACCACAAAGCCATTATCATCATCGCGCACTATCTCCGACACACCACCTACATCCGAGGCTACAACAGGACGACCAAAGCACATCGCCTCCAGAACGACCATCGGCAACCCCTCATAATCCGAGGCTAGCATAAAGATATCCGCCAGCGAGCAGTAGGCTCCTGCATTGGGAATGTTTCCTACAAAGTGACAATTCGCGGGAAGCGGACCATACTCCGTAACCTCCGCCACATTACCTATCCACACAAAGCCATAATGTGGTAGTCGCCGTGCTACCTCGATAAAGATATCGGGGCGCTTCGGTGGTGAGACACGCGCGATGGAGAGCACCACACGGCTATACTTCGTGAGGCTGGGAATATGTACCAAGCGCCTAATATCCGGCTCGGCAATACCATTATATATGGTCGACACGTTATGCGTAACACCCTCATTCACAAGGTTTCGATGGTCATAGTCACTCACCGCGACGATAGCGCTACATCTATATTGAAGCGCTCTCTCGACCGCGAGGAGCTTTCGATGTGCCACCCTGATAGAATCGAAGCCGTGGACCGTATAGACAATCTTTCGCCGCGGGAAGAGCAATCTTCCGAGTGTCGCAGCCTTCGAGGAGTGTAGGTGTACGACATCAGGGCGGTGCTTGCGATAGATACGCCGCAGCTCCACCATAGCCATAATATCGTGCCTTAGGGAGATGCTGCGCTGAAGATGGGGGCAATG
>JADBON010000268.1:0-2485 GCA_015656305.1 Alistipes sp. | reverse complement strand
TTCACATTGTTGGCGTAGTTAGCTGCGTAGAGGGCATCCCAATCGATTTGGGTAGTCTTGTCATCGCGGCTAGTCCAGAGATCAACAAGGGTGTTGTAGGTGTTCATATCAATAGATGGACCTACATAACCATAGTGAGAGTCGCCGCCATTACCGAGGTCTTTGCCGTTATAGCTCTCTTCGATGAAGTTACCGTTCTTGTCTATTTGTCCGTCCCAGAGGAAGGATGGCAAGTTGCGGTAGTAGTCAGGACGTGGGTCTGGCGCGTTGTAGAAGGTGAGGGCAGAGTTGCTGTAGAATGAGTAGTGGTAACCTGCAGCCACCTTCAGGTGGTTCTCCTCGTCGATCTTCCAGTCGAAACTAGCGATAGCAGTTGGGTCGTAGCTGTGTACGATGCGTGAGTTGCGCACCTTGCCATCTTGGTAACCCCAATATGGGTTGTAGCTATTGTGTCCCCAGCTAGTCTTGTTGTATTGTTTGGTTAGGTCATATGTCTCTTGGGTGATACCAGCCGATTGACCACGGCGGGTAGGAGCACCAAAGGTGATGAGCGACAGGCGCATATCCTTGCTCCATTGTTTCTCTGCGGTGAGGAAGTAACCTACTGAGCTGTAGCTGATTCCTTCGCCGATCTGACCTTTGACATCGATGTATGGGGTATATCGCCATGCGAGTTGAGCAGCGAATGCCCATCCGTTCTCCATGAGTCCGCTAGAGTAGGTAGCACGAGCCGCACCCTTGTAGTTGCGGTTGGTACCCGCTAGTCCCACTTTCCAACCTTGTGCGTAGTTGGTAGCGGATTGCAGGTAGTTGGTAGCTTGTCCGATCGAACCGAAGGTGAAGTTGTTGGCCTCGATACCTTCTACTACTTCTTTGTAGCGAGTAGCGTCGTTCAGACCACCCATAGCAGAGAAATTGAATTGTCCACGCTCAGCAGAGTTGAAGTTCAATCCCTCGATATAGCCAGACTCGTAGGTCTGCTCATATCCGCGTCCGCGGTAGCGAGCGTTGGACCATGCGTAGGAGATGGTGCTGTTGAATACATCTTGGCTGGCACTCGTAGCTGATGACATAGATTGGCTTTTGCCCTCGTCGTCGTTGAGGTCCATCTCTGCGATGTTGAGTAGGATTTCCTCTTGCGCTTCGCGCACGAGGTCCACTTGCATGACTACATCTCCCAGATCGGTGAGTTGGTTCTCTTGTAGTTGTACCAACAGAATGTCTGAGATATATCCCGCTGCTTCGATGATTACTTCTTCATCGATGGCATCGAGATAGGTGAGGGAGAATTTTCCTTCGGCATTGGTAGTGGTGGTAAACCCTTGGTTAGCCAAAGTGACAACTACGCCCTCTATCGCTTGCTCGTCAGGATTGATGATTCGTCCTGTCAAGCGTGTCTGTGCAGTAGCACCGACCATGGCCGCGATACATAGGATAATAGTGATAAATGTTTTTCTCATAATATTGTTGTTTTTTTGTAGTGTAGTGTTGTGTTTCGGCTATTGGCTATTGGCTATTGGTTTCTTCGCCCATCGCCCATTGCCCTGTGTAGTATGGTGTAGTATGGTGTAGTATTGGGTAGTATGGGGTAGGGTTGTGTTCCTCGCCTTATCGCCTTATCGCCTTATCGCCTCATCGCCCATAGCAGCTATGCTGCGTCCCATTGCCCATTGCCCATGTGTAGTGTTGTGTAGTAGCGCTGCACGCTGTGTAGGATGGTGTAGTGTTGTTCTCCTTGAGCGCGTGCTGTGTTGTTGCACGCGCAATGTTGTTGAATTAAGTTGTTGTAGTTGTTGTTAATTGTCTCCTTTATCGTCAATACTCCCATCGCCCATTGCCTCCTCGCCTCCTTTAAACTCCCACTGATCTCACTGATTGTTCACTGATTGCTATGGATAAAATTCGTGCTTATCCGTGCTATCCGTGGGAGCTATTCCTCCCCGAGCGCTCGTTGTGTTCTTGTCTTTATTGTCGTCAAAAAATACAATTTTGCTTAATTTTCTATAATTTTGTATAATTTTTGGATTGAGTTTATCCCCTAGAACTCCGCCGTCTTAGGCGTACGTGGGAATGGGATCACGTCGCGGATGTTCTGCATACCGGTCACGAACAGCATCAGGCGCTCGAAGCCCAAGCCGAAGCCTGCGTGAGGTGCAGCACCGAAGCGGCGGGTGTCTAGGTACCACCACATATCCTTCATTGGGATGTCGCGGCGCTCGATCTCAGCGTTGAGTTTGTCCAGACTCTCCTCGCGCACGCTACCGCCAATGATCTCGCCGATTTGTGGGAAGAGTACGTCGGTACCTTGTACGGTCTTGTCGTCCTCGTTGATCTTCATATAGAAGGCCTTGATATCTTTTGGATAGTCGGACATGATGACTGGCTTATTGAAGTGCTCCTCTACGAGGTAACGCTCGTGCTCTGAAGCCAAGTCATCGCCCCAGGTGCATGGGAATTCAAATTTCTTGCCGTTCTTGATAGCCTC
>JADBON010000153.1:0-4049 GCA_015656305.1 Alistipes sp. | reverse complement strand
TTGCAGTAGCAGTTGTACAACGACCAGGCGATATGGAGGATATAGACCAAGGGCAGCGCAATGATAAAACGTCGCAACGTCGATTGGGGGTTAAGCTGATAAAGATTTAAAAGATAGAGGTATAGCAGCACCATAGCCACATAGACAAAACGCTGCCCCACAACCGAAAAGGATATCATCAGGAAACTCACTGCGACAAAGAAGAGAAGCGCGTGGTAGATACGCCACTCATAGTCGGAGTGTTGCAACGTGCTGCGATTGCGGCGCACGTAGATAAGAAGCAATGCCACGAACACAGCACCGAGTTGGTTATTAAGACGCACAAGGCGCGTGGTAAGCGACTTATTGAAGTGGGCATCGGTATCCTCCGCACCATAATTCTCAACACGATAGGCAATAGCCTCGTTATCCACCATCCCAACAACGAGATTCATAGCACCCGAATAGGAGGATGTATCAAGAAAGATAGAGGCTACACACGCTATAACTGCCACATAATGCAACACACCATTGGGAATGTGTACGAGCCATACAACAAGCGTAAGCACCACCAACACCACATACGAAAAGTGTATCAACGGAGTGATTATCAGCCCAATAAGCCACCACTTATTTCCATCCACAACCACCCGAATCATCGAGTAGAGAAACAGCGGGAATGCCACAAAATTACGGATACCTCCCATAAGCGGAATGTTCGATTCAAGGAGCATAAATAGTAGTAGTATGACAATAGGTAAGGTGTAGTGCATCCTGCGGTCCCGACAAAATCGCCGCATAACAAGCATATAGAAGTAACCTCCAATTGCACCCACGAGCATCATCATAACGTGCGGATTATCGGTAAATTTCCGCACGACAGAGAACAGCACCCCCTCAAAGATATCCTTCGTGTCGCCATCGCGGAAGGCATCTACAACATCCCCCACGCTGCTACTCTGGCTATAACTTCGAAAGGCGAGGTACTTGCGATAACTATCAGCACGCACATCCTCGAACGTATGACAGTAGCCAAAGAGGGCAAAGAAGAGGACAAATACCACCTGGCTGCTACGACGTTGCAGATCGAAGCAGGAGTATAAGAAGGTGAGAAATGGCGATAATATAAAGAGTATCAGGCGCATAGGCTCGCATTACAGAAACCTACACTCCGACACGTGAACACGCAAGTTATCCAACGGTGGCAAGGCGTTATAGTCGCCAAACATACGCCTCAAATAGGCATCCGTATCCCTTGGTGCGGGAAACTCATACCCCTCGAAGGTGATGCTACCGAGAGGAAAAATCTCCTCTATTTTACGGCTTCGCCAGCGAGGGCCACAACCATACATATGATTCAGACTCTTGAAAGGCAACAGATTAAAGAGTGGTTTTAATAGCGAGATAGAGCCATAGTACAACCCTTTACACATCAGCGCCAAGCGTAGCCTAAACCTCGTATCGCTACGATTTGCAAGCCTCAACAACGGGTGCAGAAGCAGTCCATAGCCCACATAGGCAAAGCGTGGCGAAGGCTCCAAGCAGAAGACATCGACAAAGATACCCTTATGCTGGTAGTGGCGGTTAGCGCCAAACTCATCCAACTCCGAGTGGCAATCACGTACTTTGGCGAAGGGAAGCATAAAAAACCTATCATTCTTGCGCGTCTGCAAAAGATAGTCATCACACTGAGGGAACAGCGCAACGAACCTATCGAAATCCTCGCGTAGCATCTCCACATCGAGGTCATCATCCCAGGGTATAAAACCTCCGTGACGAGCCGCACCGAGTAGCGTCCCCGAACTTAACCAATAGCGAATGTTATGCTGCTTGCAGAGTGCATCGACATAACGTAGAATCTCAACCATACGCATCTGCTGCCTACGGAGCATCGAGCCTTCGGGATTAAAACGCTCCCGAAGACTCTGCTGCAACTGTGCCTCTATCATTCTTTTTTCTCTTTTGATACGATACAACAAAATGCCAAGTATCGTCAAGCGCACGCAACCCGCACACCCACGATAAGGCGACATAGAGCAGTGCAAAAACCATACAACAGAGCAGCCAATGTAGAGAAACGAGGATATTTAGACTATATACCGCACTACCTACAATGGCAGACAGTAGGAGCGTTGGTGCGACATCACGGAGTTGACGCACGAGGCTATAACCCACATATCGCTGCGCAAGAAGAGCATTTGTAAGGTATATATTCAGATTACTAATGACCATTGCCCACAACACCGCACGCATACTTATCATCGCACCGCCGAGGAGCAGGGCTATCAGCATACCCCACTTATAGCATCCCCAAAGAAAGAGCTCTCGGCTACGTCCCACCGCCGCAACGGCGTAGTAGTTGAAGTTATAGAGCGCCGAGAAAAGACCACCAACGCAGAGAATCTGAAAGTACGGCACCGCCTCAACCCACTGACTACCATATAGAAACAGAAAGAGAGGCTTGGCAACAATCATTAAAAGCGTCATAAGCGGAAAGATAAGAAAAGCCACCATACGCACATTCTCGGCAAGCATACGCCTCAACGTCGAGAGGTCATCCTGAAGCGAGGAGTAGACCGGAAACAACACCTGACATAGTAGCGCGGGAAGCGTAAGACTCGCCACCTCATCCATCTTCTTAGCCTGAGCATAGAGGCCCGTCTCCGCCGCCGAAAACCTACGTCCTATGACCACACCCTGAATATGAGTGCAGATATCCTGCATCATACTCGCCACAAGCAGATAGCCTCCATACGAGAACAACACCCTAAAACTCGAAAACGAGAACTCCAACGTTGGACGCCACCGCGACATCAGCCAAAATAGCAACGCCGAGAGTAGACCAATTGTCAAGTGCATACCCACCAAGCTCCACACCCCATAGCCACGCGATGCCATATATGCCGCACCCGCAGCTGCAATGCCATAGGATAAGATATCCACAATGGCTATCGTTTTAAAATCCAGCTCCTTACGAAGTATAGTACGCTGAACAATTGCAAATGAATTGATGATAATCACCACGCCAAGAACACGTAGCAAGCCCTTGAGTGCTGGAATAGCGAAGAACCCCGCAACAGCCGAGGCAGCGAGGTAGATAACGCCATAGAGCGCCACCGAGAAGAGGATATTCCAATAGAAGATTGTGGAGTAGTCTCGTGCCGAGGCATCGCGCTTTTGGATAAGCGCTGCGGCGAAACCTCCGTCAATAAGTGTCTGCGATACCGCCACAAATATCAATATCATACCCACAAGACCAAAGTCATCGGGACTAAGCATTCGGGCGAGAACGAGGTTGATGATAAATTGCAGAAGCACAACCCCACACCTATCAACCGCGCTCCAAATCGCACCGCGCGAGACACTATTCATTTGAGGAGAACTCATCGTTGTAACAATCTCTGTTCGAGAAGGACAAATTCTCCAAAAATCGGACCGTAGCGCGAGGCTACATATTTATAATAGGAGTTTTAGCTCGATGTTGAGCCGTTTAGCGCATTGCTAATCACGCCTAAAGAGGTCGCGTGTGTAGACCTTCGAGGCTACATCATCCAAGTCGCTATGGTAGCGGTTAGAGATTATAACATCGCTCTCGGCCTTAAAGCGCTCAAGATTGTTGACAATCTCCGAGCCGAAGAACATAACGCCATCTTCAAGCGTTGGCTCATAGACAATAACCTTCGCTCCCTTGGCCTTAATACGCTTCATAACGCCCTGAATCGAAGATTGGCGGAAGTTATCCGAGTTGCTCTTCATAGTAAGGCGATATACACCAACCGTCACCTCACGCTCCTTAGCCGCATCCCATACACTTGAGCCTATGTAGTAGCCCGCCTTACGAAGCACCTGGTCGGCAATGTAGTCCTTACGTGTGCGGTTGCTCTCGACAATTGCGGTCATCATATTCTGCGGCACATCGGCATAGTTGGCAAGCAACTGCTTGGCATCCTTTGGCAAGCAGTAGCCACCATAGCCAAACGAAGGGTTGTTGTAGTGCGCACCAATGCGAGGATCAAGTCCTACGCCCTCGATAATAGCCTTCGAGTCGAGGCCCTTCATCTCGGCATAGG
>JADBON010000211.1:0-3111 GCA_015656305.1 Alistipes sp. | reverse complement strand
TTTTGGTTTATCTCTGCCGTGGCGGCCCTATACTTATTTGGGCTTACGATGATTATGTCGTTCTGCTCGATGTAGTAGCAGGTGGAGCGCAGAGCCTCGCTGCTGCGTAGGTCGATGCGTGTGATGTAGTTCTTGCCACCTATCTCGCGTACTACGGCAACATTCGAGCGATTGCCATAGATAGTCATATCTCCCGCCAAGGCGAGGGCCTCGAGGAGTGTAAGTTGGTCCTTGGGAATGACGTAGCGTCCAGGTCTGTTCACCTCGCCCATAACCGATATCATAAGTTCGGCAAAGCGCACGCTGACGTGAGGGTCTTGAATATACCCTTCATCGCGAATCTTTGCCTCGATAGCGCTCTCAAGTTGCTGGCGTGTAAGGCCTTGGCACTGAATCTTCCCAACGATAGGAAGGGTGATATATCCCTCGGCGTCGATGGTTAGAATCTGTAGGTTGCCTTCCGACGGTGTCCCCGCTGTTGCTCCGCCCGATAGCGAATTATAGCTTGTCGAGGAGTTAAACTGTGCGGCAAGTTCGGGGTTCTTGCTATTTACCACCACGCGAATCTGGTCGTGGGGTTTGAGGCGTATAAGGTAGCTCTCGGGGAGTTCGACCATCTCGCCATCCTCCATATCCTGAAGGTAGAGGACGTTGCGCTGTGCGTTACACCCCACAGCAAGCCACATAGCCATAATCGCAGTAAAATAAAAAAGTCTCATCGGCAACTAACTCTTTAATGATTTTAGTGCCGATGAGCAAAAATGGTGCTACGCCTAAGTCACGTAATACCCCAAAAGGGTTATTTTTTTTCAGAGAGGGTGGTATTAATCCTCCCCTTGATGCTTTATGTCGATGTTTAGTTGTTGTCGAGCCACTCCAAGAAATCGGAGGTGCGACTGCGGCTCACCACAACCTCATCCTCGGTATGAGGGTTCAGTTGTAGCTTTAGGCGAGTGCCCAGATGTTTCGAGATATTCTCAATAGCGTTTATCGAGACTATGTAGCTACGCGAGATGCGGAAGAAGATTTTAGGGTCGAGCATCTCCTGTACCGTATCCAGCGAGTAGTCCAGAAGTCGGCGTGTGCCATTGCGATTTACGGCATAGGTACTCTTATCCTCCGAGTAGCAGTAGGCGATATCCTCCACTGGGATGATGATAATCTTCTCGCCCATCTTCACGATAAAGCGCTTCTTGTACTCCTTGTCTTTCGTAGCGTTAGCCTTCGACACGATGTCGAGCAGAGCCTCAAGGTTAGGCGTAGATTGCTGCTCAATACGCTCCTTGCAGCGCTCCCACGCACGACGCATATCGCTCTCGGTGATAGGCTTAAGCAGATAGTCAAGAGTCTTTACGCGGAAGGCATTTATGGCGTAGTTGTCGTATGCCGTAGTGATAATCACCTGTGCGTTAATCTCCACCTTATCGAAGATGTCGAATGAGATGCCATCCGAGAGCTCCACGTCGAGGAATATGACGTCGGCACCTTGTGGGTTCTCCTCGAGCCACTTGATGGTCGAACGTACCGAGGTGAGTGTCATAACAATACGACCATTGTCGCAACACTTCTCTATGAGTTTTTTGAGGTTTACTTGTGCAGGGATTTCATCCTCTACAATTAGTATCTTTATCATACTATGGGGAGTTTTACTATAAATTCACTTTCGCTCTTCTCGATGATTATATCGTGGTTCGCAACATCGCGATACTGCTGACGTATGCTCTCCAAGCCGAGATGTGTCGAGGGTTGTCCGTGGGTGCGAGGTTGTAGGTTGTTACGCACCACAAGAAGGTTCGACTCCGTGGTGATGCTCACACGCAGAGGCATCTCGCTACTTACGATGTTGTGCTTTGCGGCATTCTCCACAAGCATCTGCAACGAGCAAGGGACAACATAGTCGCTCATATGTCGCTGCTCCACGCATATCTCAAATACCATTCCTTCGGCAAAGCGCTCCTTGAGAAGGTCGATATACTTCATCGTGAACTCCAACTCCTCGGCAACCTTCACCAGGCTCTTCTGGTCGTTGTTGAGCATATATCTATATATGTCAGCAAACTTGTGAATGAAGGCACTCGCGCGCTCGGTCTGATGCTCCTGAACCAGATAGTCGAGGATGCCCAGTGAGTTGAAGAGGAAGTGGGGTGTTATCTGCTGCTTAAGACGCTCGTAGCGATATTGGCTGAGGTGTTTCTGTTCGCGCTCCTCACGCAGTTCCCTCTGTGATTTGATGTAGAGTGTCGCGATGTAGCATAGCGTCAATACTATTAGGTCTATGAGTAGCGATGCTGATAGTGCGCGAATGAAGGCCTCGATGCCAGAAAGTGGGTGGTTGAGGCTCGGAATATCGAAGTAGACGATTGCGGTGGTGAGTAGCGATATGGCAACTATAAAGACCGCAATCGTAATAATCTGAAGTCGTAGGTTGTGGCGCTGCACGTCGCGCTTGGGCGTTAGACGGCGCGAGATAGCAATGTTGCTGGCAAGAATTAAAAGTAGCGCCCAACTGTTATTCGTAATGGTGATGATGTTGTCCAGAAGCATACCATCGGAGAATATCTCCGCGCGGTCCATCAGTACGTAAACCAAACGTAGCACAAGAATCGACAGCGCCACGCCAATGATTTTTGTAGATGAGAAAGTGAAATTTATGTCACGGTTTTGAAGGCGCTTCGCCTTGCGTGTAATGTAGTCGGTTGTAAGTCCCAGGGTTGTGGTTACAAGAAACGTTGCAACAGCCGATGCAAGTGTCGTGTTGTTGAAAATCGTCATCAGCGGCTCTTGTAGCCAAGTGCCTATCACATAGCCAAGTAGCGTGACGACCATCGTCATAATTGCCATAATCTCCACACGTACGTTGTTGCGCATAGCGATGATGATAACCATCGTAATAGTGAGGATTGTAAGCAGAATATCGTCGTAATATTCCAGCACGCGACTCACTATCGCAACACCAAAATGGAGTGCTGCGAATAGCATAATTATGACAATATTGTTTATGTTGCGAATATTTATCATACTTTGCAAATTTAAAAATAAAAACTCAATTTTCAAAATTTTTCTCTGCTTACTAAATTTTATCTCCGTGTAGGGTTGAGTGTTCTCTTTTTG
>JADBON010000168.1:0-3769 GCA_015656305.1 Alistipes sp. | reverse complement strand
GGCGATATCGCCTGGACAGATATGATTCGTGACTTCTACGATCCATTCCACCTCTTGGTTGATAAGGCCGTAGGCACGCAGAGCGACCGCAGTGTGCAGTCGGTGCGTGTGTTGGGTACCGACCCTAAGAGCGGTTGTGTCGTCAAGGCACGTATTGGTCGCTACGGCCCTATGGTAGAGCTCGAGAATGAGGATGGAGGTAAGGGACAGTTTGCGTCGCTGAAGAAGGGACAACTCATTGAGTCTATTACCTTGGAGGAGGCGTTGGAGTTGTTCGCCTTGCCACGTGACCTCGGTGAGTTGGATGGCGAGCCGTTGATGGTTGGTGTTGGTAAGTTTGGCCCTTATGTACGTCACGGTAAGACCTTTGCTTCGTTGCAGAAGGGCGATGATCCATACACCATTACACGTGAGCGTGCCGAGGAGCTTCTTAGGGAGAATATCGCTAAGCAGCGTGCAGCATCGGAGCCTTTGCGTACGTTTGCCGAGGATCCAAATATGGTGGTTAAGAGTGGTCAGTATGGCCCATACATCGCCTATAATGGTAAGAACTACCGCTTGCCAAAGGGTGCGAAGGTAGATTCGTTGAGCTATGTAGATTGTCAGCGTATTGTGGCAAAGAGCAAGAAATAAATTTTTTGAACAAATACCTTAAAACTATTTTATTATGAAGAAAATCTTTGGTTTGGCACTTGGCCTTTTGTTGGCGACAGGTGCTATGGCGCAGGAGGCTCCTGCTCCAGAGTTTACAGTTGTGAAGCAGAATGCTATCACAAGCATCAAGAACCAGAATCAGGCTGGTACTTGCTGGTGCTACTCATCATTGGCATTTATCGAGTCAGAGCTTTTGCGTATGGGTAAGGGCGAGTATGACTTCTCGGAGATGTTCATCGTTCACAACACATACCTTGAGCGTGCTGAGAAGGCAGTTCGCACTCACGGTGATGTATCTTTCGCACAGGGTGGTTCGTTCTACGATGTAATCTATGGTATGGAGAAGTTCGGTCTTGTTCCAGAGGCTGAGATGCGTCCAGGTGTTATGTATGGTATGGAGCTTAGCAACCACAACGAGCTCTCTGCAGTTAGCGATGCTGTTGTTGCAGCTATCGCAAAGGGTCGCCACCGCAGCTTGCAGGTAGGTGCTGATGGCCAGCCATTGTGGAAGAAGACTATCGAGGCTATCCACGATGTATATCTCGGCGAGCGTCCTGAGAAGTTCACATACAATGGCAAGGAGTACACTCCACAGTCATTCTACGAGTCTTTGGGCTTGAACGCTGAGGACTATGTATCTTTGACATCTTTCACACACCACCCATTCTACGAGAGCTTTGCACTT
Source organism: Alistipes sp. (assembly GCA_015656305.1). Taxonomy (GTDB): domain Bacteria; phylum Bacteroidota; class Bacteroidia; order Bacteroidales; family Rikenellaceae; genus Alistipes. The sequence goes on along the minus strand of JADBON010000168.1, from coordinate 2,430 downwards.
GAGATTCCAGATAACTGGCGTTGGGCAGAGTCTTACAACCTCCCAATCGATGAGCTTATGGAGGTGTTCGACAACGCTATCGCAGAGGGCTACACTATCGCTTGGGGTAGCGACGTAAGCGAGAAGGGCTTTACACGTATGGGTACTGCAGTTCTTCCAGACGACTCATCGAAGGCAGACCTTCAGGGTTCAGATATGGCAAAGTGGCTTAACTTGACAGAGGAGGAGCGTAAGAACACCCCTATGCCTACTACACAGAAGTGGTGTACACAGGAGGAGCGCCAGATTGCATACGACAACTGGGAGACTACCGATGACCACGGTATGCTTATCTACGGTATCGCAAAGGACCAGAATGGTACAGAGTACTATATGGTTAAGAACTCTTGGGGCGAGGCTGGTACTTACAAGGGCCACTGGTATGCTTCAAAGGCATTCGTTCGCTACAAGACTATGAACATCTTTGTTCACAAGAACGCTATTCCAAAGGATATTCGCAAGAAGCTTGGTCTATAGTCTCTTGACGTAGGGTAGTGCTACCACTACCGCAAAATTTCCCGATAATGGGCCGTTGCCTGTTGTCGGGATTTTTGTTTTCTGCGCCGTGGGGATAACCACTCTGATGCCTTAAAATTTGGTCATATCGTAAAATTTACATAAATTTGCCATAAGCTTATAGCGTATGACCTACTCTTTAGGTCATCCCCCAAATCTAAACAAACAGTTATGAAGCGTATTTTTACACTTATAACCCTTGCTACACTTGCAGTGTCGTGTGGCTGGTTAGCAGATAAGAAGAGCTCCGCAGAGGAGCCTCAAATGGTTGAGGAGGCAGCTCCTGAGGCTATGGACGTAGATGTTATGGCAAAGTTCAAGGATGTCGACCTCGAGGCTATGAACGTCGAGGAGCGTGTCGACTACTACCTCTCGCGCTATGCTCACGAGAGTACGTTGGAGGATAAGAGCATCAGCGAGGCTACACGCACCGAGATGTTGGAGTGGTTGCAGTCGCTAAGCGATGAGGATAAGCGTCGCGCCGATGATGCATCGGATTTGTGGTTCGATAGAAATGTTGAGAGATTCTAAATTAGTTCAGTCATAAAAAAAGATGAGGCCCAGTGATGAGCCTCATTTTTATTTTATCGTGAGAAGTGCATATCGTGTTCCATTCGTCGGAGCTTACGCACCTGATAGATTATAAGTCCTGTAGCTACAAGCACCGAGGCTCCATCGGCTATTGGCATCGCCATCCACGCTCCCATAGCGCCATAACGTGGTGTTAGCATAAGCAACAACGGAAGGAGGAACAGAAGCTGACGTGTGGTAGACATAAACATCGCAAGAGGTGCGCGACCGATATACTGGAAGAAACCTCCTGCAACAATCTGAAAGCCTACCAACGGGAATACCAACATCGCAATGCCGAGTCCCTGTGCCACAACCTCTACCATAGCGCTATCCGTTGCGCCATTCGAGCTATCTACAAACGCCGCAGCAACCTGATGTGGGAATAGTAGTCCCACCAGGAAGGCAAACGTCGTGACGCACGTAGCGCAGATAATCGTATATTTCAACACCTTGATAACGCGACCATACTGCTTTGCACCATAGTTATAACCCACAATAGGTTGCATACCCTGATTAAAGCCGTTGGCAACCATAATAAATAGTAATATCACGCGGTTCATAATGCCGTACGCACCAACGTAGATATCTCCAACGTTGCCATCGAATGTCATCGCCGAGATAACATCCATCTCTCCCGTGCCGCCATACTTAAGCAGCGCGGTGTTCATAAATCTTGTTACGAGCGAGGCGCATACGTTCAGGAGGAACGGAGCCATACCTATCGAGATGATTGCCGTTACGATAGGTCGCTTAAAGCGTAGGCTACGGCGGTGGAAGCGCAAGAAGCTGCTTTTGGAGGTGTAGTGGTGTATCTGCACCGAGAGGGCGATTGTCTGGGCTATGACCGTAGCTATCGCCGAGCCCTCGATACCCCAGCCGAAGCCAAAGATAAACAGCGGGTTAAGGATGGTACACAAGGCCATCGACAATAGCATAATGAACATCGCCTTACGTGGATATCCCGAAGCTCGAAGCTGCTCGTTAAGTCCCAAGTATAGGTGTGTGATGATGTTACCAAACATAATGATGCGCATAAAGCGTCGCGCATAGTCCAGCGTCTCGGCGCTCGCCTCACCACCCGAGAAGAATATCAGAATAGGGTCGAGGAAGAAGAGGAACGTAAGCATAATGCCAATACCAAGCACCAAGTTGAGGAGTACGGCATTGCCTAACGTATCCTCGGCAGCACGCTTATTGCCCTCACCCAGACGTATCGAGATTCGTGCCGCAGCACCAACACCCACCATAGCACCAAATGCCGAGGCGATGTTCATAATAGGAAGCGTAACCGCCATACCTGCG
>JADBON010000131.1:0-4500 GCA_015656305.1 Alistipes sp. | reverse complement strand
CAGGTGAGCTACAAGATGAGTAACCTTACATTGTATCTCGGTTGCGAGAATATTGCGAACTATTTGCAGGGTGTTGATGGTCACGGTAACTTGCCAATCGTAGGTGGTAATGCCCCTTATGCCGAGGGCTTCAACTCTTCGCAGGTGTGGGGCCCACTTATGGGTAGAAAGTTCTATATTGGCTTGCGCCTCAATATATACTAAACAATAAAATATATAACCGATACGTTAATTACATAAAACCTATAAATTATGAAGAAGATTATTTTGATGTGCCTTGTAGCACTTTTCGGAATTGGAGTGGCTAATGCTCAGGAGCCTAAGAGCGCAGCAAAGAAGAGCGTAACAGTAGAGTTCGTAACAGATATCGACTGCGCTGGTTGTGCAAAGAAGGTTACAAACACTATCCCTTATGAGAAGGGTGTTAAGGATGTTAAGGTTGACGTTCCTACAAAGACCGTAACCGTAACCTACGACCCTACAAAGACCAACAACGAGACTCTTGTTAAGGCCTTCACAAAGATTAAGATTAAGGCTACGCCAAAGAAGTAATCAGCGGTTGCCTATTAATAAAAATAGCCTGTCCGATTCGGACAGGCTATTTTGTTATGCTATCGAGGGTGATTACATCACGATGTTGATAATCTTACCCTTAACAACGATAATCTTCTTTGGAGCCTTACCCTCGAGCCACTTCTGTGCGCCCTCGGTAGTCACGATATGCTCGGCAATGGCGTTCTGCTCCATATCCAAAGCATACTCCTGCTTGAAGCGCAACTTACCGTTAATCATCACAGGGTACTCGAATGAGTTCTCCACGAGGTACTCTGGGTTGAACTCTGGGAACTTAGCATCGCAAACCGTAGTCTGGTGGCCCATAGCGTGCCACAACTCCTCGGCGATATGTGGTGCGAAAGGTGCGATAAGTGCTGTCAAAGGCTCCAAAATCTCACGCTTCGAGCAGTCGCCAAGCTCGTTAAGGCATATCATAAAGGCTGCCACAGAGGTGTTGAACGAGAAGTTCTCGATATCCTCTGAAACCTTCTTAATAGTCTTGTGGAGGCTCTTAAGCTCGGCAGGTGTAGCCTTCTGGTCGTTCACGAGGAACTCGCCATCGCGGTTGTAGAACTTCGACCACAAGCGGCGCAAGAACTTATGAACACCATCAATACCGTTAGTATCCCAAGGCTTCGACTGCTCCAATGGGCCGAGGAACATCTCGTACATACGCAACGTATCAGCACCATAAGCATCTACGATATAGTCAGGGTTTACGACGTTGAACATCGACTTCGACATCTTCTCGATAGCCCAGCCGCAGATATACTTGCCATCCTCCAAGATAAACTCCGCATCGCGGAACTCTGGACGCCACTGACGGAATGCCTCAAGGTCGAGAACATCGTTCTTCACGATGTTTACATCGACGTGAATCTCCTGTGTCTCGTACTCCTTCTTAAGGCCGAGTGACACGAACTTATTGGTGCCTACAACGCGATACACGAAGTTCGAGCGGCCCTGAATCATACCCTGGTTCACGAGCTTCTTGAATGGCTCCGACTCACATACGTAGCCCAAGTCGTAGAGGAACATATTCCAGAAACGTGAGTACATAAGGTGTCCCGTAGCGTGCTCAATACCACCCACATAAAGGTCTACGTTACGCCAATACTCGTTAGCCTCCTTGCCTACCAAGCCCTTGTTGTTGCGTGGGTCCATATAGCGAAGGAAGTATGCCGAAGAGCCTGCGAAACCTGGCATTGTCGAGAGCTCAAACTGATAACCCTCCTCGTTACACCAATTCTCAACACGTGCCAATGGTGGCTCACCCTCTGCCGTAGGGCCGAAGTTCTCGATAGGTGGCAATGTAAGTGGAAGCTTCTCATCCTCAAGACGATATGCAACATCATCCTTGTAGTAGATTGGGAATGGCTCACCCCAGTAACGCTGACGTGAGAAGATCGCATCACGAAGACGATAGTTCACAAGACGCTTACCCAAGCCACGGCGCTCAACCTCCTGGAACATAAAGTCGATAGCCTCCTTCACGTCCATACCGTTGATGATGTCGGAGTTGATGAGCTTACCCTCCTTCGCATCGTATGACTCCACCTCGAGGTTACCACCCTCAACAACAGGGATGATATCGAGGCCAAAGTGGCGAGCAAAGGCGTAGTCACGAGAGTCGTGTGCAGGAACAGCCATAATAGCACCTGTACCGTAGCCCGAGAGTACGTAGTCCGAAATATAGATTGGAATAGCGTTGCCGGTGAATGGGTTGATAGCGTAAGAGCCTGTCTTAACACCGCTAACACGCTTCGTATCAGCGATACGCTCACGCTCCGAGCGACGCTTTGTCTCTGCGATATAAGCCTCCACAGCCTCGCGGTTATCCTCCGTAGTAAGCTCTGCTACCCACTCGTGCTCTGGCGCGATAACCATAAACGTCACGCCGTAGATAGTATCAGGACGTGTGGTGAAGATCTCCAACTTACGCTCCGAGCCTGCAACATCGAAGAATACCTGCGCACCTACCGAGCGGCCAATCCAGTTACGCTGAATCTCCTTCAACGACTCGCTCCACTCCAACGTGTCAAGGCCATCCAACATACGCTGTGCGTATGCCGTAACGCGCAACAACCACTGCTTCATACGCTTCTGCTCCACAGGGTGGCCACCACGAACTGAAAGTCCCTCCTTCACCTCGTCGTTAGCAAGCACGGTGCCAAGTGCAGGACACCAGTTCACCATCGTGTCGGCACGGAATGCAAGGCGGTAGTTCTGAAGCACCTGCTCACGCTCTGCCTCCGACATAGCGCACCACTCTGCTGCCGAGAAGTCGAGCGCTGTAGTCTCTACTGCATCCAAGCCCTCGGTACCACGCTCCTCGAAGTGGGTGATAAGTGCCGAGATAGGCTCTGCCTTCTGGCTCTTGTTGTTATACCAGTGGTCGAACATCTGCAAAAATGCCCACTGTGTCCAGTGATAGTACTCTGGGTCGCAGGTGCGTACCTCGCGTGACCAGTCGAACGAGAAGCCAATCTTGTCGAGCTGCGAACGGTAGCGTGCGATATTCTCGTCGGTTGTTACTGCTGGGTGCTGACCTGTCTGGATAGCATACTGCTCGGCTGGAAGACCGAACGCATCATAACCCATAGGATGCAACACGTTAAATCCCTTCTGACGCTTGTAGCGCGAGTAGATATCCGATGCAATGTATCCGAGTGGGTGACCTACGTGGAGTCCCGCACCCGATGGATATGGGAACATATCCAAGACGTAGAACTTTGGACGTGAAGGGTCTACCTCTACCTTGTAGGTGCCCTCTTCGCTCCATCTCTTCTGCCATTTCTGCTCAATGGCTTTAAAATTATACTCCATAAAGTGTTTGTTTATAATATATTATATTGTCTATTCGTCGTCATCATCAATAAATGCCCCTTCGTCGAAGTAGAAGCCATCCATAAGGGCATCTATATCACGTCGCTCCTTCTTCGTCGGACGTCCCGTACCGCGGTCACGGAATACGAAGATAGTCTCGTGAGGTACGTTTAGCTTATCCAACTCCTCCTGCGGTGTGCAGTTGAGGCAGTAGGTAGGTACGTTCTTCGCGGGTTGGCGGCTCGACACAAGTTCGAGGACCTTATAGCTATATGTCACTCTCTCGCGGCGTACCGAAATCATATCGCCAATCTTCACCTCGCGCGAAGGTTTGGCATAGGCGTTGTTCACCGTAACACGGTTTTGGCGTATGGCATCCGCAGCGTCGCTACGTGTCTTGAAGATACGCACCGCCCAGAGATATTTATCTAATCGAATGTCGCTCATAGTTAATGTTTTGTTGTAGGTGTTGTAGATGGCATTCTGCTAACACTGATAATCATACCGAGTGCCAACGACATCGACAGAAGCGACGAGCCACCGCGCGAGATAAGCGGTAGTGTCTGTCCTGTCTCGGGGAAGAGGTTCACTTGAACAAGAATGTGTAGCATAGCCTGGCAGGTGATTAGTAGTCCCAGTCCTGCTGCCATAAGTGTCGGGAAGGCGGTAGTACATCGGCGGCAAATCTCTATAGAGCGGAAGGTAATCCACAGGTAGAGAAGCATAAGCATCAGCGCCGCAACAACGCCATACTCCGATGCGAAGAAGGCATAGGCGTAGTCACTCTCGGGGTGGATAACAACGGCACGTGAGGTACTATGTCCCGCACCCTCACCCGTAAGGCCTCCATTGCGTATGGCAATCATCGCACGCTCGGTATCCGAAAGTTCGTAGACATACTCCTTCTTGCTATCGGTTGTCATCTCTGTCATCCAACGCGTTAGGCGCGTTAGGGCGGTGTCACCACGTCCCATACCCACCAACGAGAGGAGCGTGAAGCCTACAACGGCACACGCCACACCAAACCCCAAGGTCTTTATCAACTCGCGGCGTGACACGCGGCCAATGTATAGCGTAAGCATCGAGGCGATACCCACGATAACGGCCGAGGAGATATGT
>JADBON010000159.1:0-3987 GCA_015656305.1 Alistipes sp. | reverse complement strand
CACGTGGCGCGTATTCCCCGCCCGCCCCGCGCTCCATAATATCCCTAAATTCACTAAATTCCCTAATATCACTATTCTCCCTAATAAACTAATTGTCACAACGATGCACTCCCTGTGACAACGTGACATTGTGACAACGTGACAACCATTCACTCATTAACAGCGATACACCACCTGTGAATGCGTGAAAATGTTAATGGCTGTTAACACCAAGCCATCCAGCAATTGCCCTAAGGTATAATACGGTTATTAGGTCAGAGTATTATACGGCAATTGGCTCACGTAGCAAGCATAATTGTCTTACGTAGTGAGCCTATGTGCCACAACGTGAGATAGTTACCAATAGAATATTACATATATATAGATATATATCTGTCTATTGGTACGTGCATCCCTACGGCGATAGATGCATACCGTAGGGTATAGTGGGGGTACGGCACTACCCCGAGGGGTATGGACCACTTGGCTGCGCAGTACTATATTGTTAAGGAACTTAACGAGTTTAACGAGCGTATAATACGCGCCGCAGGTAGAGGAGTCCTCTGCTACTTGGCGCTCGCTGTTAACGGCCATTAACATTTTCACGTATTAACAGGGGGTGGGGGTATGTGCGTGATGTGTGGTTTGTGCGTTATGTGTGAGGTAAAAAAACACATTGTGTGCGAAAAAAAACCACCAACAGATTTTACTCCATTAGTGGTCTATAATCAAGAGTTCTTATCGCTACCTTATCACGAGAAACTCTGCATCTCGATTAGACGGGCATAGATACCATTCTTCGCCAACAACTCGCTATGCGTACCCTCCTCGGCAATACGGCCCTGGTCGATAACATAGATTCTATCAGCATTATAGATGGTCGACAGACGATGGGCGATAACTATCGAGGTACGGCCCTTGAGAAGATTCGTAAGTGCCTCTTGCACAAGTTTTTCGCTCTCGGTATCGAGTGCCGAGGTAGCCTCGTCGAGAATCAATATCTCGGGGTTTTTAAGCACCGCACGCGCGATGCTCAACCTCTGTCGCTGACCTCCCGAAAGTTTCGTACCGCGGTCGCCAATATTGGTGTCGTAGCCCTCCGCAGAGGCCATAATAAAGTCGTGAGCATTAGCCACCTTACACGCCGCAACAACCTCGTCGTGCGTAGCATCAGGGCGGCCCATAAGGATATTTCCCTCGATAGAGTCGTTGAAGAGTACGGTCTCCTGCGACACGATGCTCATCTTCGCACGTAGGCTCTCCTGCGCAAGGTCACGAACCGACACACCATCGAAGAGAATATCGCCCTTTGCGGTGTCGTAGAAGCGCGGTATAAGCTCCGAGAGCGTAGACTTACCACCTCCCGAAGCACCTACCAAGGCGATAGTCTCACCCTTACCGATACGCATCGTAACATCCTTGATAACCTCCCTCTCGCCATCATACGAGAAGCATACGTCGCGCAACTCGATAGACTCCTTAAGTCCCTCAAAATCACGTGCATCAGCCTTATCAGTAACCTCCGAATGGGTATCTATCAACTGGAAGATTCGCTCTCCCGCCGCAACACCCTGATTGATATTTGCGAACTGGTCGATAAACGAGCGCAGAGGGCGTGTAATCTGCGAGAATGCCGCGATAAAGGCTATAAAGCCCGCACCCGTAACCATACCATTCGACACCAGTGTACCGCCGAAAACAAGGATTACCGCCACAGCCGTGATACCCAAGAACTCACTCATAGGCGATGCCAACTGCTGCTTACGCGCCATAGAGAGGAGCAGACGTGCCATATCGGCATTAATGCTCTTGAACTTGTTGATAATGAACTGCGTAGCGTTGTAACCCTTGACAATCTTCATACCCGAAAGCGACTCATCGAGTACCGAAACAAGGTCGGCCATACGCTCCTGACCACGCTTTGCGGGGTGGCGCAGACGCTTGACGATGCTACCAATTATCACGCCCACGATAGGCAAGAAGATAACGGCAAACAACGACAACTGCCACGAGATGCCAATCATCAACACCAAGTAGCCAACAATCAAGAATGGGTCACGAAAGGCCACCTGCAAGGTGTTGGTAATGCAATACTGCACCACCATAACATCCTGAGTAATCTTCGACATAATATCGCCCTTACGCTGCTCGCTGAAGAAGCCCACATTCATCCCCATAACCTTTGCGTACATCTCGTTACGCATACGGCGCACGGTATTGATACGCAGACTCTCGACGGTCATCGCCGAGGCATAGCGGAATAGGTTGCTGAGGAGGTTCATCATAATGGTCACGCCACCGAGCATCGCCAAGAACTTAACTACTTGGAAATCAGTGCCGAAGAACATCGTATAAACCCACGATAGCAATACGTTGAAGCCCGCCTCGTTAAGCGCAATGGCTGGTAGCGCATAGACAGGCTCAAAGTGGAAGCCACCCTCGGAGTTGAACATAGCGTTGAGGATGGGGATAATCATCGCGTAGTTAAAGGTGTTAAACACCGCGTGTAGCGCCGCAAAGAAGAAGTATGGTATGGTGTACCTACTCAACGGCTTTGCGAAGCCTAAAAGTCTAAAATATGTCTTTAGCATAACTCTTACTTTAACATTCCCTCTGCGGCATACTCCTTGACCTTCTCCTCGAAGAGTGCGAGGGTCTGCTCCATAGGCAAGAACGACTTACCGCCCGCAGCATTCTTATGACCACCGCCGTTGAAGTATCGCTGCGCAAAGATATTTACATCGATGTCGCCCCTCGAGCGCAACGACACACGGATAAAGTCGCTATGCTCGGTGAATATTGCCGACATCTTCATCTTCTTAATCGTAAGTGGGTAGTTCACAAAACCCTCCGAGTCACCCTGCTGGAACCAGAAGCGCTTCAGCTCATCGGCCGTAAGCGACATATGTGCCACGGTGCCGTTATGGAAGATCTTCATCTTACGATTTATCACATAGCCGAACAATCGCGCACGTCCCTCCGAGAATGAGTTATATACGTGGTTGTGGATATCTGGAATCGAGATACCCTTCTCCGCGAGGATGCTCACCATACGGAAGACATCGGGTGTAACGCTTGAGAATGCGAAGTTACCCGTATCGGTCATCATACCCACAAAGAGATTCTCGGCCATTGTCGCCGATATACGCTCCGCGCCATAAAGTTGCTCCACGAGGAGTGCCACGAGGTAGCAGGTACTCGAAGCCTTGGGGTAGGAGAACATAAGGTCGAAATCCTCCATAGGGTCGAGGTGATGGTCTATCAACACACGTTTGGCGTGCTGATTCTCATCTATAAGGTCGCTAAGGCCATCCAAACGTGACATAGTATGGAAGTCGAGGCAGAAGATTACGTCTGCCGAACGCACCACCTCTGCGGCACGCTGGCTATCGCTCTTATATATTATCATCTGCTCCGAAGCGGGCATAAAGTCGAGGTAGTATGGGTATTTGTTAGGCACCACACACTCCACCTTATGTCCCTCCTGACGTAGTAACTCTGCCCACGCCAACGACGAACCCACAGCATCGCCATCGGGATTTGTATGCGATAGTATAACTACTCTCTGTGGCGTTGCCAAGAGTTCTCTGAGCTCATCTAACTTACATTTATCTATCTGCATAATAAAAAGTTTTATGCGTAATCTTCGCAAAGATAAGAAAATTTATGGAATATACTATTATATATATAGATATTTATACATAGACTATCTTTGATTTTTATTAATTCTTCTTTTTTCTTTTTTTTAAAATTTATTAAAAAATAATAAAATCTAATTAAATAAAAAAATTAGAAAATAATAAAAATAAACTCTCTGCACCCTGAACGCAACACCACTATGCCATCCACCTCTCCCCCCCAGCCGAGGAGTTGTAACAAATTCACGAACCACACCCCACACACGTGTGTGTTTGTTAATTTGTTAAAGAGCCTGTCTACTCCGAAGCCTCCACGCCCCGAAATTGTCAACATTAGTTTTTTATTTTTTTATACTTATATATAAATATT
>JADBON010000125.1:0-4579 GCA_015656305.1 Alistipes sp. | reverse complement strand
CTATGGCGTGACGGTACGGCCGTAGACCCAGAGCGATATATACTCTTCTAACCCTCGGAATATTATGAGCGTTGAACGACTTTCAATTTTAGGCTCCACAGGCTCTATCGGAGTGCAGACTCTCGATATTGTACGTCGCTACCCCGAGCGCTTCAAGGTTAGCTCGTTGGTGGCACATAGCCGCTGGGAGGAGCTTGCACAGCAGGCACGTGAGTTCGATGTAGAGAGTGTGGTTATTGGCGATGAGCGTCATTACGAGGCACTCCGCGAGGCGCTGAAGGATACACGTGTGGAGGTTATGGCGGGCAGCGAGGCTATCAACCACGTTGCACGTAGCTATCGCAGCGACACGTTGGTTAATGCTCTTGTGGGCTACGCGGGCCTTCATCCAACATATCTCGCTATCGAAAGCGGCAAGCGCATAGCCTTGGCAAATAAGGAGACGTTGGTCGTGGGTGGTGACATCATTATGGCTGCGGCGCGTAACAAGGGTGTGGATATTATGCCTATCGACTCGGAGCACTCGGCGATTATGCAGTGCTTGGAGGGCGAAAAGCGTAATGCTATACGCAACCTTATCATCACTTGTAGTGGCGGTGCGTTGCGCGACATACCACGCGAGGCGTTGGAGAGTGTCACACCTGAGATGGCACTAAAGCATCCGCAGTGGTCTATGGGCGCGAAGATTACCATCGACTCTGCGACACTTGTAAACAAAGGCTTCGAGGTTATCGAGGCTCGTTGGTTGTTCGATATTGAGCCAGAAAGAATCAAGGTTGTGGTGCATCCACAATCCATCGTACACTCTATGGTGGAGTTTACCGACGGTGCTGTTAAGGCGCAGCTCGGAACCGCAGATATGCACACGCCTATTAGCTATGCTCTCCTCTACCCAGAGCGTGCCGAGGAGGCTATGGAGCAGTTCTCAATCTTGAACTACCCTACTCTTACCTTCCTCGACGTAGACCGCGAGAAGTACCCAGCGTTGGATATCGCCTACGAGGTGTTGCAGCGTGGAGGTACGGCAGCCTGCACTATGAATGGCTCGAATGAGGTTGCTGTGGCGGCGTTCTTGGTACATAGGTGTCGCTACACAGATATCGTAGGCGCGATACGCTACGCCTTGGACAACGCTTCGTTCGAGAAGCACCCTACGCTTGCTACCTACGACGATGCTAACATCGAGGCTCGTGAATTGGCACGCCGATACCTTAAACTTGACAAATAAGAAAATAATAAATAGACTATGACAGGAATACTTATTCAGGCACTTCAGTTCTTCGCATCGCTCTCGATGCTTGTTCTAATCCACGAGTTTGGACACTACATCACGGCACGTATGGTAGGTGCGCGTGTTGATAAGTTCTACCTCTTCTTCAACCCTTGGTTCTCGCTCTACAAGCGCAAGATAGGTGGCACGGAGTATGGCATCGGCTGGTTGCCATTGGGTGGATACGTATCGCTCTACGATAGCCGCGAGGTGTTGATGGACGAGCAGAGTGCTACGGAGACGAAACTTGAGGAGGCGAAGAAGCAGCTTAAGAGCGCACGCCGTAAGGACAACAGCGTGGATATCGCACGCCTCGAAGCAGAGGTAAAGAGCCTCGAGGAGAAGATTACAAGCCTCAAGGAGCAGCAGCGCACGTTGGAGCCTGTGAAGGATGAGCTTCGTGCGAAGAAGGCGTGGCAAAGACTTATCGTTATGATTGCGGGTGTAGTGATGAACGTCATCTTTGCCATTGGCATCTACTCTGCAATGCTCTATACCTGGGGTGAGAACTACTACCACAACGATGATATGGTCAACGGTTACCTCTTCAACGAGGAAGCCGAGGCGTTGGGATTTGTAGATGGCGACCGCATCCTTACCATTGACGGTGAGGCTATTGGCAACGTTGTGGAGATTAACGAGCGATTGCTTATTGTTGACCACGACCTTGAGGTTGAGGTGTTGCGCGATATGGAGCCAATGACCTTGACTCTTGCGATGAATGACCTCGTTGCTATGCGTGAGCGTGGCGGATACGTAAACTTCATTGGCGAGTTTGTTCCGTTTGTTGTTTCGGCCGTGGAGTATGACTCTACGAAGGAGGCAGGCATCGTGGAGGGTGACCGTATCGTAGCAGTTAATGGCGAGGCTACGGCAGACTTCCTAAGCGCACTACCACTCTTGGAGTCGGCAAAGGGTGACACTGCGATGCTCACCGTAGAGCGCAATGGTGAGAACGTGGAGATTGCCGTTAAGGTTGACCAAAATGGTAAGATTGGCGTGCGCGTAGCAAGCGTAGCACCTCGACAGATGGAGTATGGCTTCTGGGAGTCTATCCCTGCGGGATTGAAGTATACGGGAAAGAAGATTGCATCGTACTGGGAGCAGCTCGTGATGATGGTAAACCCCGACACGAAGCTCTACAAGGAGGTGGGAGGCTTCATCTCTATTGGAGGCATCTTCCCAGAGGTATGGAACTGGTATAACTTCTGGAATATCACAGCGTTGCTTTCTGTGATGTTGGCTATTATGAACCTCTTGCCTATCCCTGTGTTGGATGGTGGCCACGTGCTGTTCACATTGTGGGAGATTATCACACGCCGCAAGCCAAGCGAGAAGTTTATGACCATCGCACAGAACATCGGCTTCTACCTACTATTGGCACTTCTTATCTACGCCAATGGTAGCGATATTCTCAGACTATTCAGCTAAACATTATGGCAAAGGTTAAGCGAGCATACTTCTGTAACGACTGCGGCTACGAGACTCCAAAGTGGTTGGGTAAGTGTCCTGCGTGTGGAGCGTGGAACACCATCACGGAGCATATCGTAGCCAAGGAGTCCTCGTCGGTTGCGGCACGTGTGGCATCGGTTCCAAAGTCGGAGCCACGCAAGGTGCAGGATATCGAGGAGGGCACGACACGCCGTATAGATATCGGCAATAAGGAGGTTAACCGTGTGCTGGGAGGTGGTCTTGTACCAGGCTCGCTGATACTTCTTGGTGGTGAGCCAGGTATCGGAAAGTCCACACTATCGTTACAGTTAGCCCTCACGGATAACTCGCTAAAGAGCCTATACGTTTCGGGCGAGGAGTCTGCCGAGCAGATTAAGATGCGCGCTAGCCGCCTTGGCATCCATAACGAGGAGTGTACGGTATTCACCGAGACGTTGCTCGAGAATATCGTGGCACAGATTGAGGAGACACACCCCGATGTGGTGATTATCGACTCGATACAGACTATGTCGACCGACCTTGTGGAGTCATCGCCAGGTAGCGTAACGCAGATTCGCGAGTGCGCAGCGACACTTCTCAAGGTCGCCAAGAGCAACAACATTGCGATATTCATCATCGGACATATCACCAAGGATGGCTCTATCGCAGGTCCAAAGATTTTGGAGCATATTGTAGACGTGGTGCTTCAATTCGAGGGCGATGGCAACCATACGTATCGCATCCTTCGTGGCCTGAAAAACCGCTTTGGTGCTACGTATGAGATTGGAGTCTTCGAGATGCGAGGCGATGGATTAAGAGAGGTGGACAACCCATCGGAGATTCTCCTAACGCACTACGACGAGCCTCTTGCGGGTTGTGCGGTAGGTGCTGCGGTGGATGGCCTTCGACCATATCTTATCGAGGTGCAAGCCCTCGTTAGCAACGCTGCGTATGGCACTCCACAGCGTTCGACAACGGGCTTCGACCAGCGACGTATGAATATGCTTCTGGCAGTGTTGGAGAAGCGTGTGGGTATGAAGATGTATCAGAAGGATGTCTTCCTAAATTTCGCTGGTGGCTTCAAGATTTCGGATACGGGAATGGACCTCGCAGTTGTTGGGGCTATAATATCATCGTTCTACGACCGCCCACTTATGGAGGGTGTTTGTTGCGCTGGTGAGATAGGTCTTTCGGGTGAGGTGCGCCCCGCACCACGTACCGAGCAGCGCATCGCCGAGGCGGCACATCTGGGTTTCAAGCGCATCGTAGTATCATCGTTCGCACAGAAGGGCATCAAGCCTGTGAAGGGTATCGAGGTGGTATATATCTCAAGAATCGAGGAGTTGCCCAAGGCATTGTTCTAACGAACCTTCTGCGGTATAGATTTTGAGGCCTCTAAGTAGCATACTTAGAGGTCTCATTTTTTAACGTTATAAGGTATGAAAATTTCTGAATTCGATACTATTGTCTCCGCCGAGCAACTCACACTTGTTGAGTTCTACGCCTCGTGGTGTGGTGCTTGCCGAGCGATGGACAATATCCTGGAGCGTATTGCTTTAGCTATGAGCGATATGGTAAGCGTCAAAAGGATAAACATCACGCTACCAATAAATAGGAAGATTGTACGCAGATATAACATCCTCCGCGTCCCGACGTTTATACTCTTCCAGAGTGGCGAGCCGCTATGGCGCGGTAGTGGCATAATAGCCTTCGACCGCTTCTGCGATATTATACGCCGACATCAGGGTATCTACACATTCTAAAAAAAGCAGAGAGCCTCGCGGACTCTCTGCTTTACTCTATACATACTCCAATTGCCATTCGAGCTCCTCCCTAATCTTATCCTTCGTAGGGCAGTCGGGCATATGTTCCAAGAGG
>JADBON010000186.1:0-3531 GCA_015656305.1 Alistipes sp. | reverse complement strand
TGGTCTTATCCCAACTTTGGATGTTGCATGGGCACAGTATAGCGACTACATCATGAACGGTATGATGACCCAGCTTTCACGTATCGAGCTTGGCAAGACCGTAGAGGAGGATCACATGCGTAACCGTAAGCTTATCGCAGAGTGGTGCTACGAGAAGGGTAAGGCAGAGAACGTTATCGAGCTTGTTAAGGAGAATGGCAAGACTTACATCGTTGTTAACGACTTCGTGAAGCTTCGTGAGCTCTTCGGTGAGCTTCTTTACGAGGTTCAGCGCATCAAGTCTGAGGGTGACTACGAGGCTTGTAAGGCTCTTATCGAGACTTACGCAGTTAAGATTAACCCAGAGCTTCACGCTGAGGTTATCGCACGTAACAATGCTCTCAACATCGAGCCTTATGGTGGTTTCGTAAACCCAGAGTATGAGCTTGTAACTAATGAGGCTGGTGAGGTTGTTGATGTTAAGATTTCTTACCCTGCTAACTACATTGAGCAGCACTTGGATTATGGTAAGAACTACTCTTTCCTTCCAACTTTGAACTAATTTTTGAAGCCGCCTAACAAGGTTATTTTGGCGTTGCACTTGACCTCAAAATCCTCATTTACGCTCAGTAAACTCCGGTTTTTCGGTCTTTGTGCGCCTAAAACTAACTCTTGTTATACGACTTCATAGGTGATGAATATTATACATCCCTGGGCATTGTCCCAGGGATGTTTTTTTGTTGGGTGATGTATTTTGATGTGTGTTAAGTTGTAGAATATCAATGGTTTATATTGTTATGTCTGTAACTCGCTGATTATCAGTACTATGAAAAACACGTAAAATTTACCTTTGTAACTTATTGATAATCAGCATTGTTTTAATGCCAACGCGGAAAAACTTTTGGCTCGAAAATTTGGCGAGCGGTATATTATATGCTAACTTTGCAATAACGAAACGATGATATAATAACCTAAAACTATACTACTATGAAAAAGATTTTGTTCATTGCGTTGTGCTTGGTTGCTGCCGTTGGTTGCAACGCAAGCTTAGGAGATGTGAAAGGTATTAAGAATATCTCAGGTGTGGATGTTAGCAAGGGTGATGATGGAAATTATGTAACCTCATACGAGGGTGCGCTGATTCCCGATGATGATGAGTGGTCGGATGGTCGTAGCGAGATGATTTACATCCTTTCGCTCATCGGTGAGCAGAAGCGTGCTATCAACGATGAACTCTTCTATGAGCGTCTTACGACAAAAATCCTGGATGTTGAGGAGCGCTTTATGTATCTCCACGATACCACCGGCGAGGATCCTGATCACTGGTCTTGGGCTTCTGACTGGGATGGTGGTCAGATGACCTATGATATGATTTTTGATGCCGCGGGTGATGCATATATACGTCACTATCTTAGTTGTGCATATCACGAGGTAGATAGTTATCTCCACGAGAATGGTTATGAGGGCTACCACGATGTGTCGCAGTGGCACTACGACTCCGATACCCATACCCTCTATACCAAGGATGCATCTACGTACCAGGCTAAGGTGCTCTACTTCGATGGTGATAAGGCTGTGCTCCGTGGTCATCTCTATCCTATGTGGTGTTACTATGACCCCACTGGCCACTATGGCTACCGCCGAGAGTGCCCTATGGAGTTGTACTTGGTAAACTTCACCGATGGTCGTGATACTTTCCTTGAGGGTTATGAGTTAACCTGGGAGGATATAGAGAAACTTATTGAAGAATTTGGGTATTAACAAGGTTATTTTAGCGTTGCGCTTTACGAGGTTCAGCTCTTGTTGTGCAACTACAAATAATGAGGACTGTCTAACTTTTAGTTGGACAGTCCTCATATTATTTATCGGGTATATAATTACTCCTCGCTCTCCTGTGAAGGGAGTGTGAACTCAGTAAAACCTGCCTTAACAAGAATGTTATACCAAGCAAAGCACTTCTTCATATCCGACACGTGTACACGCTCGCGGTCATACTCTGGAAGAACCTTTGCGAACTCCTCCTGAATGCGCTCCGCAGACTCCTTGTGTGAGATAGCCTCCTTACCCTCGGTGTAGTTCCAGATGTTAGTAAATACATCTGCCAAGGCGATATCCTCACCCTCGGTGAACATCGAAATCTCGGTAAGAGCGCTAACGCGTGATGTAGCAGAGGCGTTCATACGCTTGCCATCGGTGAGTGACTCAACGATAACGCCACGCATAGACTGTGCAACATACTTGTAAAGACCTGGCTGGCCAGAGATGGCCAAGATATCCTTCAATTCCATACTTTTCTAAACTGTTTTTATTTTATTATTTGTTGTTCTTGATAGTAACATCGAGCTGTGGGTATGGGAAATTAATGCCATTCTTTGGAAGCTCGGTGTAAATCTGCTCCTGGAAGAGGAACTTAACATCCCAATAGTCGCAATTCTTAACCCATACACGGAGTGAGAACGACACTGCGCTGTTGCCAAGCTCGGTAAGGAATACAACAGGCTCATTCTCCTTGCTTACGCGAGAGTCGCTATTTGCGATATCGAGCAATACCTTGCGAACAGCCTCTGGGTTTGAGCCATACTCAACGTTTACGGTCCAATCCACACGGCGCATATCCGATGTAGAGTAGTTCTCGATAACCGATGTTGAGATGCTGCCGTTAGGGATGTTGATAACGCGCTTATCTACGGTGTGAATCTCGGTGGTGAAGAGGCCAATCTTTACTACGCTGCCCTCCTCGCCCATAGCCTCGATGTAGTCACCGATGCGGTAAGGCTTCAACACAAGAAGCATCACGCCACCTGCAAAGTTCTGAAGGGTGCCGCTGAGGGCCATACCAATTGCCAAACCTGCCGAAGCAAGCATAGCAACCAAACTTGTAGTGTCGATACCAATGGTCTGTACAATCATAAGGATGACTGCTACGTAGAGCAACACCTTAACGATGCCAGAGAGGAATCCACGAATTGCATAGTCTACATCCTTACGCTCGTAAATCTTATCCATAACCTTCAAGATGCGGCGGATAATCCAGCGGCCTACGTAGAAGATGGCCAAGGCTACGATAATCTTCCAACCCAACTCCAATGCTCCGTCAACCAAAACATCCTTGATGTGGCTCCAGTCGTAGTTTAGAACTGCGTCGATAGACTCTGTGATAGATGGCTGTGCTGATGCGCTCTCCTCTACTACCTCTACTACCTCGGTATTCTCTACTGCCTCGACAACAGACTCCTCGGTCTGAATGAAAAATAGTGGTTTCATAGTAGTTATAAAATTAATAATATCTGTTCTGGGAATATTTTATGCTACAAAGTTATACATTTTTCGCAAAAGTTAAGTATATTTGTAGGAAAGTTAATGAATAAATCACAAAAGATATGAACATCGATAATATTGAGATTATACAGATTAACATCTCGGGAGAGGATAAGCCTGGTCTTACATCATCGCTTACAGGTATCCTCGCGGCCCACGATGCCTTTATCCTCGATATTGGTCAGTCGAATATTCACCAGAGTCTTACGCTGGGTATCCTCTTTATGACTACTC
>JADBON010000288.1:0-2291 GCA_015656305.1 Alistipes sp. | reverse complement strand
GCCACAGAATGAGCAGTTGCCTTCGTTATGTTCTGTACCTTTACGTGTTTTATGACTCATTGTACGTTGTTTTACTTTCTCTTGCCGAGTACGTTGTCGATAAGACCATACTCCTTTGCCTCGGTTGATGTAAGCCAGTAGTCGCGGTCAGCATCGCGCTCAATCTTCTCGTATGGAGCACCAGAGTGGAGCGAGAGAATCTCATAAAGTTCGCGCTTTGTCTTTGCAATCTCGCGTGCTGTAATCTCGATATCCGAAGCCTGGCCCTGTGCGCCACCCAATGGCTGGTGAATCATCACGCGAGAGTGTGGAAGAGCTGAACGCTTACCCGCAGCACCTGCAGTAAGAAGCACCGCACCCATCGACGCTGCCATACCTGTACAGATTGTAGCTACGTCGCAAGAGATGAGCTGCATAGTGTCGTAGATGCCCAAACCTGCTGATACAGAGCCACCTGGAGAGTTGATGTAGAGCTGAATATCCTTCGTAGCATCTACCGACTCAAGGAAAAGAAGCTGTGCCTGAATGATGTTTGCAGCATCGTCGTAGATAGGCGCACCGAGGAAGATGATGCGGTCCATCATAAGACGTGAGAATACATCCATAGCTGCTACGTTTAGCTGGCGCTCCTCGATGATTGTTGGTGACACGTAGTTTGTGATGTCAGCACGATAGTCGTGCATAGTCATAGAGTTGATGCCGCAGTGTAGACGGGCAAATTTCTCAAATTCTTTCATAGTGCTTAGAGTTATAAAATTTTAAAATGTAGTATTCTTCGTTAGAGTCTCTTCTGTCGACTCGTTTTATAGATAGGTGTCGCACCGCAAACCTATCACCGAGTATGAACTTTAAGTAGCTTATACAACAATTCCCGAGCATCGTTGCTCGGGAATCGTTGCATTATATCTCTCTCGAGCCTCTATGAGTTATTAAGCCAACTCCGAAGCCAACTTTGCGAAGTCATCAGCCGAGATAGCCTTCTCGGTAACCTTCACCTTGCCACGGATGTACTCAACAACCTTCTCCTCGAAGAGCTTCTCGTAAATCTTCTGAAGCTGCTCCTTGTTCTCCATAATCTGCTTTGCGAAGTTCTCGAGCATATCCTCTGGAGCGTTAGGCATACCATACTGTGCGAACTGCATAGATGCGAATGCCATAGCCTCAGCCTTTGCCTCCTCGTTAGTAACCTTCAAGTCGCCCTCCTTGATGAAGTGCTTCTGGAGGTAGTTCCAAGTAAACATCTTGATGAATGCTGCGAAATCCTTCTCGATCTCCTCGCGTGAGAACTTACCCTCGTTGATAACATACAACCAACGCTTCAAGAACTCCTCAGGCATAGCCAAAGCTGCCTTCTCAACAACGTAGTTGCGAACAGTGTTCACGAACATAAAGTCGCACTCGCGCTTCAACTCTGACTCGATCTGCTCGTCGATGAATGCCTCGAACTGCTCCTCGTTAGTTACGTTACCAGCAGGGAATGCCATCTTGAAGAACTCCTCGTTGAGCTCTGGCTCTGCGAACTGGCGAATCTTTGTAATCTCCAACTCGAACTCTGGCTTAATAGTAGCCAACTCCTCCTCCTTAACAGAGAGGATTGCAGCACGCTGCTCTGGCTTCTTGTAAAGCTCCTCGATGTTTACAGTAGTCTTGTAACCTACCTTTTTGCCCTTCCATACCTTGCGCTCCTCCTCAGTCATAGAGATAAGACCTACGTAAGCCTCCTCGATACGGATGTCGCCGTTGTCAAGAGTAACTGTAAGAGCCTCGTCGTTTGATACCTTCTCTACCTCTACAAGGCGGCCGTAGCGACGCAAGTAGTTAGAGCGGTAGTCGCCGCGCATCTTCTTGTCAATCTTAATCTTGCTGTAAGTAATCTTATCCTTTGCGTCCAACACCAACTCAATCTTTGGAGCCTCGCCGAACTCGAATACGAACTCGAACTCTGTGCCATTCTCGAAGTCGAATGCACCCTGCTCCTCTGATGGGATAACGTCACCTACGTAGTCGATGTTCTCCTTCTGCAAGTACTCAAATACTGAGTTAGATGCAAGGTGGTATGACTGCTCTGCAACAACGTGCTTGCCATACATCTTCTTAACGATACCCATTGGAACCATACCTGGACGGAAACCAGGAACATTAGCCTTGCGCTTGTACTCACGCAACTGCTTCTCTACAGCCTGACCGTAGTCAGCCTCACCTACAACGACCTTAACGATTGATACGCCACCGTCGCGCTGCTCTCTTGTAATATTCATAATACTAATCTTTATTTATTTTATTGTATTTGC
>JADBON010000001.1:0-18418 GCA_015656305.1 Alistipes sp. | reverse complement strand
CGTATTCTCGATGGAGCCTCTCCGCGAGTCGCCACTCTACGATGTTAAAGACCGCTACCGCTTGTTGGCATCGCCACACAATGCGTGGTCAGCAGCCGAGGCCATCGACAACCTTATCGACTGCATCGCCGAGAACATCCGAGTATGGCTTGCGAAGAACGCATAACAACCCCTTAAACAAAACTAAAAGAGAGTCAGCCAATCGGCTGACTCTCTTTTGTTTACCCCATATTTTCTAATCTACTTGCAAATGCTTTGGACGGCCAAAGTTGAAAGCAAAGCCGAAGTAGACGTTGAGAGACTTCGCATAGCGAGGGATGTAAACTGGGTTGATATTCATAGGGAATGTCAACTCCATTTCTTCTGGTATATCGCGCGTGTACTTAACCAGGTTTACGTCGATAAAATCGACACCAATATAGAAGTTAACACCCGCAGGATGGATGTTAAGCGCAGCGCCAAAAATACCAGGTTTATTACCATTTAGGAACGTATGGCTAACAGTTGCCGAGAGCCAATTCGTTGCTCGGAAATTAACCGAAGCAGTAAGCTCCGAATAGGTAAAGAGGTTGCTAAACTCGTTGTGCGAGAGCAGACCGAAGGCGATATGGTTATCCAAAATATTATACTCAACACCCACATTCACCGAGCAGTTAAGACGCTTCGTGTAGCCATCATAACTTGGGAGGCCAATAAGATTATCGGTGTTTAGGTCGCCATCAACCATAACCTCACCTGTCTCAAAATCAACACCTTGATACTCGAAATCACCCTCTACGCTACCTCCAATATGAGTCTTTGGCGACCACTTGATAAAGCCCAAGTCGACAACCGCAGCCGAGATGCGAAGGTTGTCGTTAAGCAACTTAACCTCAACGCCCAAATCTATCGCAGCACCGAAGCTTCTGATGGTGCTGAGGATATAACTGAGGTCCTCAGGATTGATATTATCGGGGTATTCAAGTTTGCCGTCAGGGGTAATATACTTATTCTCAATCGAAGGGATGGTACCACGCCACTGTCCGCGTAGCGTACCAACAACACCATCCGTACCAATGGTTGCCGAGAGCTGATCGAACTGGGCTCCAATATCCACCAATCCCAACAAGGCCTTACCGCGTATGCCCACATTCACCCACTTACACACAGGGAACGACGCTCCGACATAGAGGTCCATATAGGCAGAGCCATCAAGAGCCGTTCTATCAAGGTCGTAGACACCATTTCCCAGTGTCTTAAGCGCCGTGAAGAGATCCTTCGAGATTGCAACATTAGAGTTAGCGTGGAAGCCTGCACCAAAGCTCCAGAAGGTGCGTCTTTTATAGAAGCCTACACTTGCCAAATTGACATCTATCTTCTCCTGTAGCTTACCCAACTCAGGAAGGCGGCCCAAGAACTCCTCGGATGATACAGCACTATTAAATGCGGTAACAAGCTCGCCATCTTTGCGATATACAAAGTTATCGACAGAGAGGTAGTTCGAGGTAAGGCTCTGACCAAAGCCCGAGATAGCTGGCAACGCGAGGTAACCACGTGTAGGGACCAACGCGGGGTTCATATCTGTGCGAAAGTATGAACCCTCCATAAAGTAGGATGTTCGCGACTGCGCCATAAGGCTCTCGACCGACAACAGCGCCACTAAAGCAAATAGTATATTTATAACTCTTTTCATACCGTTTCGCATATATTATTCCTCCAAAGTATCCTTTATATCAACTGTAATACCTCCGTTTAGCTCCAGCATTACCTTTGCCTCTATCCACTGATTCTCATTGAGATAGGTACGCTCCTCGGCATCGCAGAGGGCGTTGAGTCTGATGCGGATGCCATCAATCTCCGCGAGTTGCTCCAAGCCGAAGAGCTCACCATCACCGAGGTTCAGGCGAACTGTACTCTCGACAACGCTCTTGCCATCCGTAGAGCCAGCAATGCGGTCATAGCCCTCCACAAACGAAATTGGAACACTAACCTTCTCGCCCGAGGTATTGATAACCTCGGCTTCTACCTCAAAGGCCAATGGTGTGGTATTCTTCACATACGCCACGAAAGTCACATCGCCAAACTTAAATCCAAACTCCTCAACACTCTCGTAGATATCTGTAAACACGGAGTTAAAGCCCGCAAACTCATCCTCATAACGAATATCGAGCTTATCGTTAAAGGCAATAGGCACCTCCACAGAGAAATCGTAGAAAATCTCAAACTGCTCGGCTAAATAGAGAGTATTAACACTCTCTGAATCAACATCTACGCTGAGATTAGCGCTCAACTTCGAAGGGATAACACCCTTCAAGAACTCATCGAAATCTACAGCGATGAAGCATACATCCTTATCGGCAAACTCCCCGCGACGCTCCTCCGTAGCTACAACAATACAGCTACGAGTAGGGACAATCTCACCACCCACATACTCTGCGGCTTTGATAGGAATATTCTCCAACCTCAACTCGCGGTTGGTATCATCACGAAGCTCCCCATTAGCAACAAGAGGGATAGTAAGAGGGTTGACAATATTCAACTTAATGATAGGTGATAGTCCCACGCCACCAATCTCCAAATCGCCCAACTCCATATCCTCGCTACTGATATCAACCTCCTGGTCGATAACATAGCTATAATCAACCTTACCACTTACAGACTTTACTACGACATCCATATCACGAACGCCAGCCGTGACCTCCAGGTCGCCCTCGTAAGCGAGCGAAGAGACCGTAACACTCGCACCCTCAATGAAATGAACATTGATATTAAAGTCGAGGTCGAGGATTATCTCGCCATTAGCATCTGGCGCAATGCCCTCGCCGCCGAAGTCTATACGTTCGATGCCCATCTCCACGCCATCAGCGATATCGGCAAGTGTCGTAGTAAGCACACCACTCTCTGCATCATACTCATAATCTCCCGCGCCACTCGCAACATCAAGTACAAGATAACTTGGCACCGTAACCTCAACAGCCACCTTCTCGGCATTATCGCCAAGCCACTCAAAACCATTGACATAGAAGTTAAGCATTGTACCCTCCATTAGTTCGAGGCTATTTATGCTCTTAATCTCCGTTGGAAGCCCCTTAATCTTCACCTGCTGAGGCACCTCAGGGTTATACTCCACAAGGGCAATATCATCATTGAGAAGTATCTCTGCATCGCCATACTCGAAGTTTGCATATAGGGCAAACTCTGGAGCATCAATAATATTGAACTCTCCACCCTTGGCCTCCAAATCGAAGGACATCTTGCACGATAGCTCAAGAGGAATATCAAGTTGATGATCGTTGTTGAGATGTGTGGTATTCTCTACGCTCTCAACATAGATAACAAACTCCACACTCTCAGCACCCGACTCTACGTCGTAGCTCTGCTGATAGCTATTACCCTCAACAACGAGCTCATTTTGCTCATTCACAAGGCGAAAGATTCCACCCTTAAGCTCTATCTCGAAGTCGACAACACCACCGCCATTTATACCTGCCAGGCCCTTGAAATCGACCGTAAGACGCATAGGTGCTCCTGTATGTCCACTCTCGATATCCCTAAACGTGATGCGATGGATATTCTCTATCTGCTCGGGAACATCAACCAAGAGGTGCAAATCCTTGCTACTAAAAGTTCTATCGAAGGTACCCTGAAGGCGAGGAAGCATCGACGCAACATCCTCGGTGATTGTTCCCGAGTTTGACGGAAGCATCACGCCAAGTTCGTCGTCGTTGAAGTTCACGTTTTCGTGCTCATTAATGACAATACCTGTCATATCAAAGTCGAACGTTGGGTACTCCACCACAAATGTATTCTCGAGGCCAGCGACAGGGTAGCTATTCTCGATGCCATCTATAACGATAGGCTTACCCTCACCGCTATAACTAAAGATGAAGTTACCCTCTTCATCCTTCCCAAGGCCATCTATCTTCTCTTCGCCAAGGAGCTCCTTGATGCTCTTCTGCTCGAGCGTGCCAACATAGAGCTGCGTTGTACCCTGACCAATGGTCACCTCTGTGGATACATCCTTCAAATCGAAGCTCTGGTCGACGCAAGCAACTGCTACAATCGCACCCACCGTAGCGATACAGCGAAATGCAAAGTCTATAAGTTTCATACGATTTTTACTATTGAATTAAACTCTCTTCAGAGTAACTCTGTTACACCTACGCAAATATAACAAAAATATTTAACTTATGCTAGCACCGAGCAACAAAAAATATAGCCCCGAATCTCTTCGAGGCTATATCCTTATTGTTAGTTCTGTGATTACTTAACGACAGTACCCTGGTTATCAAGTTCACGAACATCACCGCTGAACGTACCCTTAATATCGTTACCAGCATCATCCTTACCATCTACGGTAATAACGGTGCTACCATCAATCTTCTCCACCTTGATAGTACCGTCAACGATAGGCGCAGCCTGAGACATATCAATCTGACCACCTACGCAATACATATAGTATGCATTGAGCATCTGGCTATCGTCACGCAAACGGCCTGCTGGGAATGTCCAATCCAAAGAGCTTGTAGGGTCAGAGAGTTTGTACTCGCCGAGGTAACCCTCTGTGTTGCTGAAGCCACCAACCGACTTTGGAACGATGAAGTTGAAGATAAGATATACGCCAGAGAAACCATTCTTCTGCTCAATCATATGCATAAACCATACGTCGTGGCCTGTACCAAACCAGTCACCACGATAGTAAGCATACATATAACCACCAGTAACGTCGAACGAGAGTGTATCAGTATACTGGCTAACAGGGAATACATCAGCAAAGGTATCCTCGCTATAATCCTCCATAACTGGAGCGCCGCTATAAACCACGCGATGTACCTCGCCATTCATCAACGTCACCTCTGCAACAATACCTGTCTCGCTAACGACAAGAGAACCAGATCTGAATGGCTTTGAAATACCGTTCATAACCACATAGCTAAAGTTTGCGTGGCCATCAATAGTGCCGATGCGGTTAGAGCTTGACTGATCGATAGTATAAGTACCAAGTGGAATACGCAACTCATCGCTAAACTCTGCTGACTCACCAGCATAGATATCGAAGCGATACTCCGTAGAGCCATTAGTAACATTATAGTTCGCAGGCTGTCTATCCGACATAATAACGTGATAGTTAAAGCCCTCGGTCTGACCGCCATCAACAATAAACTTACCATAGAAGGTACCACCTACGTGAGTAGCTGTGAAGTTCACATCTACCGCAGTAGTGCCACCCTGCATTACCATAACCTGGAAGCTATCTGCGCCATACTGAACCTTGATAGTTGCATTGCGCTCCTCGCCACCGTTCTCCGCAACATTGAAAGTCACCTTGTTGTTACCCACTTTAAGGTCGGTAATCCAATCAACAACTGTGATAGCAGTAACTTTCTCAGCACGTGTCTCACCCTCAACAAATGCAAAGGTAATCTCACCCTGGCCACCCGCAGCCTCAAAATTCATCACCGACTGTGATGTAAGGGTAAGCTTTCCCTTGATAACCTCCTTTGCAGGCTCACACGCCACAAAGAGAGTTGCGCAAAGCGCAAAAATTAGTGATAGTCTTTTCATTAGTTTTGTTATAGTTTTAAGGTTTTATCTTAAAGAGATTACTTCGCTGGGTTAGTAATAGGGGCACCCATACCACCAATAGATTTTACCACACCGTTATACTCTGCGCGGACTCTTAGACGCTTCTCTGTGACAACATCAACATAGATGCTATATCCGTCTTCGATATGGCCAATTGTTACCGAGCCATCGACAATGATATTCTTACCATCCTCGTTAGCAACCTCACACAACTCAGCATTGATGATATTACCATCCTGGCCACCTACGGTATATGTCACAGCAGGGAGGATATTATCCTGTGATGCTACACAATTGCAATCCAAGGTGATTCGAATACCATCGGCATATAGTACAAGCGCAAAATTCTGAGTACTGAACCATACACCCTCTACCGAGTTACAAGTATACAATACATCAGGCTTTGAACCACGTGGCATAACCCACACCTTACCATCCTCCGCATTGAGGAAGATAGAGTATGACTTATTCTGCTCGGCTGTAACCTTAATGTTATTCTCGCCATTCTCAACAATAGCAATCTCTGCACCTACCTCTGCAACAACATCCTCCGATACGCCATAGGTAGCACCTGTTAGGCCGTAATACAACTTAAAGCCTGTCTCGCTGATATTCAAATCTGTTGCCACCATAAAGACACCCGACTTGTGCATACGTACTGCATCACCAAGACCTGTTACATACCACACATCCTCGCCCTTAGCAATCTCCTCATAAGCCTCCGAAGGGTGCTTACCCTCATTCATTACGTAGTATGCGTCGCAAGCCTCGTTGATATATAGGTCATAAACGCCAGCCTCCTTAACACGGATATCGCTACCATACTTCGATGCTGAATACTTATAGTCGCTCTCCGCAACCTGGCCATTACCACCAAAGCTATTCTGCATCGAGCCATCCTTAACAAACTTGAATGAATCGGTTGTAGCAACCTCAACACCACGAGCCACGAAGTAACCCTCAATCTGCTCCATAGCAATACCTGCTGTGACATCCCAATTGTTTGTCATCGAACCTACTACATACCAACCCTCAAGGCTTGGAGCTGGAGCTACGGTTGCAGCAGCCTGATTGATAGCGACATCGAACGACATCTCAGAGTAGACAACTGTGATAACACCTTTGCGCTGCTCCTCTGATGTATTCTCCGCAACTAAGAACTTAACCACGCCATAGATGCTCTCATCGTAGAGAATTGTAATCCAATCCTGCGCTGTTCGAATACCCACAGGAGAGACCTTATCAACAACGTCAGCCTCACCACCTGGGGTGCTAACCTTCTTAAGAGTGTAGGTAATCTCGCCCTTGCCACCCTCGGCAGTGAAATCCATAACCTCTGCAGAGGTCAACTCCAATGCAGGGTCGAACTTCGAAGGCTCATCACCTTTGCCATCATTACATCCCACTATGAATAGGGGAAAAAGAAGCAATAATGCAAATAGTTTTTTCATAGTTTTAAGTTATTTATTGTTTTAGATTAATTCTCACCTACCCCTCGGCGCCCTATCGCACAGAGGCTTTGCGAAGAAAAACTTTCTTCACAATACAAATATATACATATTTTCGCAAATAGAAACTTTTTTCGCCGTTTTTCCACAAAGCACAAAAAAATAGGGCGCCCAACATCACTGTGGACACCCTATTTTGGCTAAACCCTCGGACTACAAGAGTGGCTTGCTCTCCGAAGCACGAGTCTTCGCAGCCTCGTCGATAACCGACTGAGGGATAGTACACTTCTTGTAAACACTTACAATCGAAGTATCCTCCTGGCTCTTAAGTGTAAGCTCGCTGCCAGCAACCTCGAACTTATAACCACAAGCCCAGTTCGAGCCATCGGCATAGGTACCAGTTACCACACCATTGCTAACATTATAGCTACCCTCGAACTTCTCAAAGAATACAGAGTACACCTGCTGATAGATATTGAACTTACCAGCCTTGAACTCGATATATACATCAAACTCTGGAGTCTCGTTGTTCCACTCAATAATATGCCACTGGCCATCGATATCAGAGGCATTCGAAGTACCGTGATTCTTATTGCAGCCTACCAACGCAAGAAGCACGACTGCAAATATTGCGAAATACTTTTTCATATCCTAAATTACTTTTTAGCATTAACAATCGATTACAACCAGCCACCTGGGTTAAGTGGAGCACCTGTACCTGCGTCAACCTTCACGTTTGGACGAGCGATAAACGCAAACTCCTGCTCAGCCTCCATACCACCTGTAATCTGACCACCACCTACGGTGTTACCACCAGCAACGTACTTCAACTTAACGAGCGCCGAGCCAGGCTTTGTACAAGTCATAAGGAGCTTATTTCCCATAAACTTGCAATCCTCGATACCAAGCTTCTCGATTACCTCCTCAGGGATATCGGTCTTAAGCATCTTAATTGTACCCTTACCATCGCCGATATAAGGGCTAATGTCGAGGATAACCTGCTCACCAACAGGGAGTGGAATACATACTGTACCACGTACAGCCATCAACACACGGTATGCATCGATATAACCCGTACCCATCTTATTATTATACGATGAGAGATTAAAGTCACCACCTGCGTAGCTTGTCTTCATACCTGAGAACTGGTCGAACGTGTTAACTGAAGATACGATGATATCCTTCAACTCTGGAAGTGTCAATACGATACCATTGTCCGCAGCATAAGAGATTGCCAAAGCTGCAATACCCGATACGTGAGGGCAAGCCATAGATGTACCCTGGCTATAGAAGTACTTATTGTTAAGGAATGTCGAAAGAACACAACCAGACTCTACTGTCGAGCCATTACGCTTGAAATACTCACCACCAGGAGCCGACACATTACAGCCACGATCGTAGCAAGTGTAGTATGTAGGAAGGCCATCTGGAGCAATAGCCGAAACTGCGATAAGCTTGTTCCACGCAGCTGGGTAGCCCGCAACAGCCTTACCATCGTTACCTGCGGCAAAGATTACGATACCGCCATCGAGGTTTGGATGGTTCTTAGTCTGCATAAAGTAGAGGAATGCCTGTGCCTCAACACCTGTAGAGCCATCCTCGAAGCCCTTGTCGTTAGAAATCTGACCTGCACCGAAGCCCCAAGAGTTCTGCAATACGCAAGCACCATTATCTGCAGCATACTCGATAGCAGCTGCTGTAGCCGATACGCCAGCAGCAGTACCACCAGAGATAATCTGGCAAGATATCATACGTACACCATCGCCATTACCTGTACCACCTGCGACACCCGAAACACCGATGCCGTTGTTATTTACAGCAGCTACGGTACCTGCAACGTGTGTAGCGTGACCAGAGTCACCCGTACGTGTCCAAGTGATACGACCACCATTTACGAAGTTATAGCCATAAACGTCGTCTACATAGCCGTTTTCATCATCATCAACACCCTCCTGGCCATTAAGCTCTGCCTCGTTAGCACGCATATTTGGCTTAAGGTCTGGATGCTCGTAATATACACCCTCGTCAACAACCGCAACAACAACATCTGGGCGACCTGCAGTAAGCTCCCACGCATCGAAGAGGTTGATATCAGCACCTGCCTTAGCAGCTGGGAAATCTACAGTACCATCGTTATTGTAGTGCCACTGATCCTTAAGCATAGGGTCATCATAAGGAAGCTCCGCAGAGCGTGTAAGAGCAACCATAGAAGGATCTACCTCAACACCCTCAAGTTTTGGGGCCTCAACACGTGTAGAGAACTGCACGCGCTCCACAACATCGAGTGATGCGAGTGCCTTTGCAGCTGCCTCAAGATTAGCCTCCTCCGAGAATGTCATAGTATACCAACGGTGCATACCCATCTCGCGCTTACGCTCTGCGTTAACCTTGAGGTTAAATACAGGCTTAAGCTGCTCGGCGCCAAGCTCCACAGCGACAGCATCAAGAGCCGTAATGCCCGAACGTGTAGCCATCTCAGCAGACTCAAGCTGCTCGGCTGCAGACTCATTAACATAGATAATAAGCTCGCCATTCACAGCCTTCTCTGGAGTGTTAACGAACTTCTTAATCGCAGCAGTCTCGGCAGATGTAGAACCGACCTGATCTACATTGTCGGTAGCACACGACACTGCAAATATTCCAGCCAAAGCAAGAATAAAGAGTTTTGTTCTATTCATAGTTAGTTTTAATTAATGGTTTTCTGCATTATGGGTATGGCATAGCACACACCTCTCAATTTGCAAATATAGATATTTTTTTTCAAATGTAGCCAATACTGGCAAAAAATAAGTGGGATGCACCCAAGTACATCCCACTGTTATTCATTGTTATAGCTCTACACTACAAGAATGGAACTACATCCACGCTACGTGTTGAGAGAGCCTCCTCCATCACCTCCTCAGGGATTGTGCAAGCCTCATAAACACAAGTGATAGCGTTCTTGTCGTCGCTCTTAAGCGTCAAAGTCTTACCATCCTCCGACACGCCGCCTGTATAGCCACACTTCCAAGCACCAGCGTCGAAGTACTCGCCAGTAAGCTTACCACCAGAGATCTTATACTCACCATCGTAGAACTTATACTCGAAAGTGTAAATCTGCTGATACATAGCAAAATTACCAGCCTCGAACTTGATGTATACAGTAAACTCATTAGCAACACCATTCACCGAGATAAGCTTCCACTCATTCTCAATGCCATCGAAGTTGTTAGATGATGGGGTTGGCTTATCACCATTATTGCAGCCTACCAATACCATAAGCATCACGGCTACCAACGACCAAATCTTCAAATTTTTCATATCGTTATATCTTTTATTTCAAGGTTAAACACATCTACTACAACCAGCCACCGTTGTCGTTAGCCTCACGAGCTACGATAACGATCTCCTTCTCCATAAGCTTACCGCCAGTAGTTGCGCCACCACCAACCTTATCGCCACCAGCGATATACTTAACAGTGATAGTACCGATACCTGCGTTCTTACAAGTGAGGTAGATGCTTGTGTTGAAGAACTCAATCTTCTCAATACCAAGACGCTTCTTTGTCTCATCCGACATCACATAGTCGTTGTATGCCTTAACCTTGATATCTCCGTTACCGATGAGTGTTGGAATCTTCAACTCAAGCTCCTGGCCTACAACAGCAGGAACACACTGCGCACCACGAACGTTCATAATAGCCATCAAAGCATCGAGCTTACCTGTACCCATACCGCCCTTGTATGGATCAAGAGCCATATTACCCAAGTAGATAGTCTTGTAACCTGACAACTTATCGTCGATGTTACGAACTGAAGATGTAAGGATATCGTAGAGATCAGTGTTAGTAATCTTGATACCATTCTCAACAGCGTATGAAAGCACCAATGCTGCAACACCAGATACGTGAGGACAAGCCATTGATGTACCCATCATCTCACCATAGTCAGTGCCATAAGGTCTAAATGTCTCGCTATCAATAGTCTCCGCTGGGAGTGTTGAGATAACACAACCATCATACTTATACTTACCGTTAACGTATGCCAAGTCACCACCTGGAGCAGCTACGTTACAACCATACTTGTAGTTAGTATATGATGTTGGAAGACCATCTGGAGCAGTTGCTGTTACAGCGATAAACTCGTTGTAAGCACCTGGATAGTCAGCCGTAGCCTTAGCCTCGTTACCTGCCGCGAAGATAATAACACCACCTGTCATTGCTGGGCAGTTGTTTCTACTTACGAAGTAGCGGAATGCTGTAAGCTCAAGGCTATAACCACCCTCATAATCAGAGTCATACATAACCTGACCTGGGCGCAAGTTGTAACCCCAAGAGTTCTGAAGTACCGAAGCACCATTATCAGCAGCATACTCGATACCCTGTGCCTGACCTGCGAAAGTACTGTTTTTAGGGCCATCGAAAATCTGGATAGACATAATGCGAACGCCATTGCCACTGCCATCACCACCTGCAACGCCACCTACGCCGATACCGTTGTTGTTAACAGCTGCAACAGTACCTGCTACGTGAGTACCGTGACCAGAGTCACCAGTGTAGACTGTCTCACCGTCGATTACCTCCCAGCCCTCAACATCCCAAGAGATGTTACCATTTCTATCAACGCAGTTGAAACCATAGATATCATCTACGATGCCGTTGCCGTCATCATCCTTACCTGTAACACCGTTCAACTCACGCTCGTTATGCCACATATTATCCTGAAGGTCTGGGTGGCTGTACTTAACACCCTCGTCAACAACTGCTACGATAACCTCACGTGAACCAGTTGTATAGTTCCAAGCTGCGAAAGCGTTGATATCCTCACCCTTTACAGAGCCCTTGTAGATGCTCTGCAAGCCCTCGTTGTTGTAGTGCCACTGAAGCTCGAGCATAGGGTCGTTGAAAGGCATATCCGACTCTGCACGTGTAAGAACCTGCTCCTCCAAAGGCTGTACCTTAACATTTGGGCGCTTGATAGCTGTAGAGTACTGCACGCGCTTCACGCCTGCGAGCTCTGCGAACTTCTGTCCCACAGCCTCGATATCTGCCGACTTGTCGAATGTAGCGTAGAACCAACGGTGGAGGTTCTGCGCGCGCTTCTCGTCGCCGTTAATAGCCATATTAAATACTGGCTTAATAGTCTCTACACCAATCTCCGCAGCAACGATCTCCGATGTCTTAAGACCAGCGCGTGTTGCATCCTCTGCCGAAGCCCAAGCCTCTGCAGTCTCCTCATTTACGAAGAGGATAAGCTCACCCGCAACAGCATTGTCAGGAGTGTTGATAAACTTCTTGGCAACATCCGACTGTGCAACTGTTGCATTAGTCTCCTCCATAGTAGGGTCCTGAACGCAGGCTACTGCGAAGAGTGCCACCAAGGCAAACAATGAAAATTTAACCTTATTCATAATAGTATTAGTAATTAAGTATTTTTTCCTATTGTAATAACGCCTTTTTCGAGGCTCTATTTTGCTGAGGTGCCGTGATTTCCGCACTCTCTCAAGATGCAAAGATACTAAAAAATCACAAAGTAGAAAAAAATCAAGCAATTTTGTTATTATGAGAGGCTAATTACAGAGAATTGCGAGGCAATTTACTACACTTAGGCGTACTGCACATTGGCGAGATATTTCGTTAGCGGCAGTAGATAGCCCACTATCACAACAAAAAAAAGTGGCTTGCCCCAACGGGACAAGCCACCAACATTACATTAGGTAATGTTATTAGAAACGAAGCTGTGCCAACTCAAGATTGAGAACTGCACCACGTGACTCTGTGTTCAAGCGACGTGCAGGAGTTGCAGCAGCAGCTGCAGGAGTGTAGGTTGTACGATAAGTCTGAACCTTACCATAGATAGTCTCGAAGCCGAGAACTACATCGTAAGTCTGACCCTCTGTAAGGCCTGTGTAAACTGCCAAAGCATAGCCATTCTCAGCCATATCAGGAAGGAAGCTTGAGAAATCCTCACCAGCCTGTGCAAGAACCTCCTCGTTAGTCATACCCTCTGGGATACCACCACCTACGAAGCCAGAGATAGCTTTAAGCTCTGAAGCATCAGCACCCATATAGATACACATTGAGCTGTTAGATGGGTAGTTAGTCTCATATGCTGGGTTACCAGTGATCTCAACTACTGAACCAACACGAATCTCGATATCTACCTCAGGAATCTCGTTACCGCCGATACCTACGAAGTAGAATGAGTAAACAAGAGCGTAATCAACCTTTGCCTCACCAGCAGAGTAAGGAACAGCAACAACAGTCTTCATACCTGTACCCTCAACAGGAACAGTGTATGTGAACTCGTCGATAGAACCGTCGTAGATCTCGTACTCCTCAGAGCCAGCTACGATAGCCTCAACAACAGCAGCCTCATCCTCTACTACACCGTCAACAACAACAAACTTGAATGACTCAACGTCGCTACCATAACCGAAGTCAAGGATAACAGATGTTGTAGTGTTGTCAGCATCAACCTTCATACCAGCGTACGCAACCTGCATATCGTAGTTAACGAAATCTACGCCTGGCAAGTAGTACTGCATATAACCAGTTGTGTTAGCCTCTGAAAGGTCACCGAGATACTCACCACCGCTGAATACAGAGAGTGCCATACCCTCAGTTGGGAACTTGATGATACCATCAACAAGGCGGATAGGTGCGGTAGGCTCCCAGAAACCGATAGCCAAATCCCAACCATTAGCAGGAACGCTAAGACCCATCATAAACATAAGGTAGTCGTTTGTACCATCAGTAAGGTAAGCAACGTTTTCTTCTGGACCTACGATCTTAACATCGTTAGGATCAGTGATATCAAACTCAATGTATGTCTCACCACCCTGAGCCGAGAAATCGAAGAATGATGGAAGACCACCCCACATACCTGCGATAGTATCAGGACCGAAAGGATTCATAACACGGAGACGGTGAGTCTCAACCTCGTGCTGACGGAACTCTACGTAAGTACCAACACCGATGTAACCTGAAGGATCACTCAAAACATAGCAAAGACAGTCGTCGAAGTAGATACCACTACCAAGAGAAATCCAAGGCTCAGGAATCATAACAGTGTAAGAGTACTCAGAGATAGCGTACTGAGTAGCCTCTGCCTGGTCGAGCTGAACAGTGAACTGGTAAGACTTACCAACCTCAAGGCTACCAGCTGCGAAAGTAACAGTATAGTTAGCCTCTGCAGCACCTGCCTCGAAAGAAACAGAGCTTGGGAACTCAAACAAACCTGAATCTGTTACCTCTGCAGCACGTACGCTGAGAGTAGCAGCCTCAGAAGCATCAGTACGAGCTACCACGATGCTTACAGATGTATCCTCAGCAGTAACCTCGAATGAATCAAGGCTTTTGAGCGACACACCCATATTCTGATCCTGTGGACCAGGAGTATAATCTGCATATGGGTGCTCACAAGATGTCATCGTGATGACACCTACGAAAGCCAAAAGCAGATATATAAAATTAAACTTTTTCATACTTTTCATTTTTTTGTGTTAACTACTAAGTTATTAGCTTTTAGCAACAATTACATCAGTAGGATCTGGGTTGTTCTGATCAGCAGGGATACCCTGGTTAACCTGTGTCTCACCCTCTGGGATAGCAGGAGTCCACCAAGACAAACGGTGCTCAGAGTTGAAGCGACGCTGCTCATCGTAGTTAGTACCATCATAGTAGCACTCAACACCCATATCAAGACGCTTCATATCGAACATCACGATACCCTCGCCCCAGAACTCGATAGCCTTGTGCTTGATAATCAATTCGAGGAAGTCCTGTGTAGCGTAACGGAAACCTGGATCACGATAAGCGTTCATAAACTGGATAAGCTTCTGCAAACCTGCATCAGGACCATTGAGGTGGTATGCAGTCTCGATGTCGATGAAGTACATCTCCTCGCAACGCATCAATGGAATAGCGATAGCACCAGCTGACATATAGTCAGTACGGTTACCGTTAGCAGGACGGAACTTGAAGAATGTGTAAGGTGCGAATGACTCGAACTCAGCCTTATCTGTAATAACAGTGTAGTTCTTGAAAGTATCCCAGTTAGACCACTCTGGAGCTACGATAAGCTTCTTACGGAAGTCAGTGTCGCTCATATAATCATAGTACTTAGAACCAATACCAGGATTAGTGAAAGGACAGTAACCATAAGATGCCTCAGGAGCCATATGAGCTACGAACTGGTGAAGGTTACCAGCCAAAGTATCTGAAGAGTGGTACAAAGTCCACATCCAAGAAGATGCCTTAGTGTTGAAGCCAGAGTATGGATCAGTCCACTCAGCCTCGGTCATAACAGCACCACCGAACTCCTGGATAGCCTTGTTAGCGTACTCAGAAGCCTTAGCGTATGCCTGGTTACCCTCTGGAAGCTCACCGTTCAAACCATCCTCGAAGCCACCCAACCAAAGGTAAGCACGAGCCATAAGACCATAAACTACAGACAAATCTGGGTCAGTAGCAGATGGCTTGCTGTACTCAGGTTTAGCGAATACCTCAGCAGCAGCCTCCAAATCACCAAGGATGAATGTATACATCTCCTCACGTGTAACACGTGGGTTAGCCTCAGCAGCAGACTCATCAGTAAGCTCAGTTACGATAGGTACAGTAAGACCCTGAACCATATTCCACTGCTCCTCGTAAAGTGCAGCGTTATCGCTGAGGTCAGCAGGAATGTACAAACACTCGAAGTGACGAGCCAAGTCAAGATAGAACATAGCACGGTAAGTACGAGCGATAGCCTTGTAAGTTGTTACAGTCTCATCGTCAGCAGGCAAGCTGAGGATGTCATTACAAGCCTTGATGCTTGGGTAATATGAATACCAGTAGTGGTGTGACATATAACCGTTTGCACCATAACCTATACCCCAAGAACCGTGCATAAAACGGTTGTAAGCAGGAGCCTGGCCCATAGTCCAACCATTAGTACAGATAATCTGTGCAGAGTGGTCGTTATAAACGTTTACTGAAGGGAAACCGAAGTCAGTGTGCTCCCACATACCAAACGCAGGTGCAAGATAACCACGAGAGATACCCTTAGCCAATAGATCCACCTGACCACCCTTGATCTGCTCCTTCGTAATGGCGCTATCCTTTGGGTAAGTCTCGCGGATACATCCACTGAGCGCGAGTGATGCTCCAAGCGCAACAAACGCGACTGTCAATATCTTTGAAAATTTCATAATCTATACCTATATTAAAATTAGAATGTCAAGGTTACACCACCTGAGATTGTACGGATTGGAGAGTACAAACCGTTACCACCACCACGTGGGTCGAAGCCCTTACGTGCTGACCAATACCATACGTTATCACAAGCTACATAAACTCGCAAGTTCTGAATGTGACCCTTCCACCACTTAGCTGGGAATGTATAACCAACATTGATGTTAGAGATATTCAAGTAGTTAGAGCTAATCAAGAAACGGCTTGATGTTACAGAAGTGTACTCCTCTGCAAACTGGAAGCGTGGGATCTGTGAATCCATATTATCTGGAGTCCAAGCGTCCAACAAATCCAAGTGGTAGTTCTTACCCAAAGATGAAGCTGTTGAGTTGTTCATATAACCTGCATAAGCGCCATCAATTGTAGTACCACCAAGCTGGTAGTCGAATGCGATAGAGAGGTCGAAACCGTATGCGTACAAAGTAGTTGTGAAACCACCGAATACGTCTGCCAATGTAGAGTCAAAGAGCTTCTTTGAATCCTGGTCAGATGAGATTGAACCGTAGTTAGTAGTCTTCTCCCATTTTGCCTTCTCGAGAACCTCCTCAGTCTCAGGATCCTTCACCTCAGGAACATACTTCCACCACTGTGACTTACCAGTCTCGCGCTCAACACCTGCGTAGTCGAGGATATAAAGAGTATTCAATGGAAGACCCTCTGCAAGGAATGTAGAACCAGAGATGAAACCCTCGTGGCCATCAACGATACGATCCTTACGCTGCTCTGGCAAGCTCAATACCTTATTCTTAACCCAAGTAAGGTTAGCGCTCAATGACCAAACTACGTTCTTAGTGCGGATGATATCACCGTTCAATACAACCTCGATACCAGTGTTAGACATATCACCGATGTTAGCGTAGTATGAAGAGTAACCCATAGATGGAGCTACTGGTACAGAGAACAACATATCAGAAGTCAATCGGTAGAAGTAATCAACGCTACCGCTCAAGCGATCGTTCCACAAACCGAACTCAACACCGAGGTTCAAGTTAGCGTTAGTCTCCCAAGTGATGTTAGGATTACCCTTAGCACCGAACATAATAGAGATACCGTCGTTACCGTCGTTAGAGATAGAGTAAAGGTCAGTGTACTGATACATACCGATAGCATCGTTACCCTGTGAACCGTAAGATGCCTTAAGCTTCAACATATTAACTGCTGGAGCGTTGAACCAAGACTCGCGGTTAAGAATCCAAGCAGCACCTACAGACCAGAAGTTACCCCAACGGTGATCTGGGTGGAAGCGTGAAGAAGCATCGCGACGATATGATGCAGATGCGAAGATACGACCATCATACTCATACATACCACGTACGAAGTAACCCTCGTTTACGTACTCACCGAATGATGAAGATACGCTCTTACCATCAACAACAGCGCCGTTAAGCTCAAGGTTGTCAGTTGAGAATACGTTAGACTTGAAGCCGCCCAAAGAGTAAGAACGGAGGTTGTAAGTCTCGTGACCGAGCAACACCTGAATGTTGTGCTCCTCGTTTGCACCGAATGACTTGTTGTAGTTCAACAACTGCTGCAAGTTGTGGTTGTATGAACGACCGTGGCTCTTTGTTACGATACCCTTGTTAGCAGCGAACTGACCGTAGTAAGGGTTCTTCAAAGATGTAGAACGAGTCTCGTCGATAGTTACAGAACCGTTGATTGTAAGTACCAAACCTGGGATGATTGTGAAATCAGCAAAACCGTTTACAGAGAATGCGTTACCCTCAGAGTTTGCCTGATCCAACCAGATGTTCTGCAATGGGTTAGACTGCTGACCAGTGAAACGCTGCAAGCCCCAACGAGAACCATCACCAGTATCGTAGATAGGCCACTTCTCGTCATACTCCTTACCGAAGTAGTCGTGACCAGCCTTGTTCTCCTCATACATAATGTTACCCTCGCCATCACGGATGTAAACAGGATAGATAGGAGCCATACCTGCTACAGTACCGAAAGCATCACCAGTAGAACCATCACCCTCGTTAGTAGAAGATGCGCCATCCCAGCTAAAGTTAGTGTAGCTCATATTAGCACCAACCTTCAACCACTTCTTTGCCTGGTAGTCAGCACGCAAACGAGCAGTCCAACGGTACATATCAGAACCATCGGTAATACCCTTATTATTCAAGTAACCGAAAGATGCGAAGAAGTTAGACTTCTCAGAACCAGAAGCTACAGAGATGTTGTACTCCT
>JADBON010000094.1:0-5400 GCA_015656305.1 Alistipes sp. | reverse complement strand
TATCGTACCTCGCTCATAAACCTTCAACTCTGGGATAGGGTTGCCACTATGATAGTAGTTCGTGCGGCCGAGCGTAATAGGCATATAGTCGATAAAGAGACGTCGCTCCACGTCGATATACTCCTTGCGATAATCTGGCATCACAACACTCTGACGTGCCTGCTGCAGTGCCTCCTGCGCCTCGCTAAGTCCCAACTCCTGGGCTATTGCAATCTCAAAGTCGAGAAGC
The DNA here is from genome assembly GCA_015656305.1 of Alistipes sp. Taxonomy (GTDB): domain Bacteria; phylum Bacteroidota; class Bacteroidia; order Bacteroidales; family Rikenellaceae; genus Alistipes. The sequence goes on along the minus strand of JADBON010000094.1, from coordinate 5,171 downwards.
GTAGGGTAGCCGATAGCGTAGTGCATAAGGGCATCCGAAGCGTAGAGGCCATCCTCCTCTGTGCAACGCTGCTGCGACTCTGCAAACTTCATAGACGAGCTATCGAGCAAGTCGTAGTGGTTGTACTTCTCGAGAACATAACCATAGGCGTAGTACTTCGTATCTATGATATGTGTCCACTGGCTATCAATTGCGTTGTTAAGTTCACGTGTGCGGGCCTTGAGCTTAGTGTAGACATTAAACAACGAGTCTGCCACACTCTCGGTAGGTGTCTCGCGGTAAAGACGTGCGGTATTTGCCAACTGCTCATAAGCGCTATTATACTCATTGCATAGCGACATAATCTCCTCATTCTCGCGCTCAGCAACCTCCAACTCCGCATAATCCTCCTCCGACAACGAAGCGCGGAAGATATCATTCTTAATAAGCTCACGGAACTGCACAGGAAGCTCAACCATAGGCTCCTCGATAACCTCCTCTGTTGCGCTCTGCTCCTCCTGTGAACACTCCGTAGAGTACATATGTGCAAGGATATACTCCTGCTCGATGTTATTTAGCTCCGTAATAACATCACCACGCTGCTGGCGAAGCTCAAAAATCTTCTCCTCCAACTCAAGGATTAGGGATGTAAATCTATCCAACTCCTCGGGTGTTGCGATGCTATCCGTAGCACGCTGTTTGTTAAACTCCTCGCGTGCTGCACCAATCACAAGTTGTATGGAGTCCTCCTTCTCCAGAAGTCGGGTGTTCTGAGCCTTTAGCGACACGTAGCGCTCGTTGCTCTCCAGACCTGGGAACTCAGGCTCTTGGCTACTTGCAATGGCAATAGCCGAGATAGCAAAGAGTGATAACAGTGTAATATTTATCTTTTTTGTCATATCTAATCTATCGTTTTATTTATCTCCACGAACGTATGAACAACAATTGTATAAATCCAAAAATCTCCAAACGGCCAATGAGCATAAGTACCGTTGACGAGAGCTTCAAAACTACAGGAAGCTCCGAGTAGTTAGCCATAGAGCCTATCTCGCCAAAGCCTGGGCCTACGTTGCTGATACAAGCAATCGACGCCGAGAAACTTGTAAGTAAGTCGTAGCCAAAGATGGCGTAGATGACGGTGCCGATGATGGTAAGCATAATGTACGACACTATGAATGTCATCACCAAACTCTGTATGTTATCCTCCTGTACAACACCATCCATCTTGGTGCGAATCACAGCGTTGGGATGGAGCTGTATCTTCATTCGGTTGCGGATAACCTTCGAGGCGATAAGCAATCTGTCGACCTTCATACCTCCCGACGTTGAACCCGCACAACCGCAAATCACCGTGCAGAACATTAGCAATACGATTGCCAACGATGTCCACGTATTGGTATCTGCTGTGGCAAATCCCGATGTAGTCGAGATACTCACAACCTGGAACGAGGCGTGTCGCAGTGCCTGGCCAAACGTAGGATATACATCCGTAGTATAGAGGCTTAGGGCGATTACTATTGATACCACAAGCATCATTCCTATAAACGTGCGAACGACCTCCGAGCGGAAAATATTGTTTTTGCGTCCCGTAATCGTAGCATAAAGGACTCCATAGTGGATAGCCGATAGGGTCATCGCACACATCATAATTATCTCTATGAGGTGGTTATCCCAGAACGCCACCGAGAGATTCTTGGTGCTGAAGCCACACGTGCCGACCGACGACATCGCCTGTGTAGCAGCATCGAACCACGTCATACCAGCATACTTCAACGCAAAGGTTGTTATGAGCGTAAGACCAGCGTAGATAGTCACCAAAAGTCGAAGTATCACCTTCGAGCGATAGTGGAAGTTATCCTTGGCAATAGTGCTCATCTCCACATTTGAGAGCATATGTCTACTTTTGCCCATCGACGGAAGGATGACAAGGGCAAACATAACAACGCCGATACCACCAATCCACGCCGTTGCCGAGCGCCAGAAGAGAAGACCTCGTGGCAAGAATTCGATATCATTGAGGATTGACGCTCCTGTGGTTGTGAAGCCCGACACGCTCTCGAACCACGCATTTGCGAAGGTAAACTCTCCACCCCAGATAAGGTATGGGAACATACCCACGATGCAGGCCACAAGCCACGAGCCCACGACAATTGCATAACCCTCCTTGGTCTTAATCTCGTCAACCTTCTCTACGAAGAATAGTGGGAAGGTGCCAAGCAATGCAGTCATAAATGATGAGAGCAACAATGGGTAGAACGCAGAGTCGTAGCCGTTGAGCATCGACACTATGGCCGATATCAACATAAATGATGCTACGAACTGCATCACCAAGCCAATGTAACGTATGACGACATTTACTCTCATTCTCTGGCTATGCTATTGGCGGAGTTTCTGTATCAGTGCGATTATACGATCTCTCAACGATGCAATCTCATCGCGGCAAGCGATGTTGTCATCCACAGGTGTGCGGTAACGTAGGAAATCGCCCAAGTCATCGTTGATACGGAGTATAGGCTTGATGAGGTAGTGGTGGAGGAAATAGTAAAGCATCAGTACCACCACAATCATAACCACCAACGAGATAAACACCGGAGTCACGGCGCGACGTGCCGTATGGCTGAGGTGGTTAACATCAGGGCCGAGTGTTGTCTCCGAGCCCGTCATATAGTTTGTGATTTGTGTCGATACGTTCAGGTACTCAGGTTTGTAGTTCTCTACGTACCACGAGTGAGTCGTTTTGCGCGATAGAGTGTCGCTGGCAATGGCGCTATGCACCTCGCCATTGATATACGACTGTGCAAGGGTGTTAATGCGCTCTGTGAACATCATCAGTGAGTCGGTGATATCCACATTGTCGGTATTTATCATTCTCTTGTGTGCCTCCTCCGATGCCGCTGTAAGACGCACGATAGACTCCTCGCACTTGCTCAAGTGTGGTGCAATATCCTTCAGCGAGCCGCCAATTACTGCCATATAAATCATCGCATCGTTCTGCTCGTTGAGTGCCGAAATCATCTCTCCTGCGATGTCGGTACTCTCCTTACTTGCACGAAGAATAGCCTCCGTATCGTGGCTTACACGCTCCAACTCGAGAAGCGACGTAGCGCCCGAGAAGAAGAGTAACAATATGATACTCAAGAATGCCAGCTGCGTGCGGCTCTTGATAGATTTTACCGTAAAGATGTTTTTTAGCTTCTTAAACATATCCGTTGAGGTGGAATATTCTACGTTTTATGCTATGCACAAATCTTGACAAAAGTAATACTTTTGTGTGAATTATCCAACTATTTCGGAGCGAATGTTTCCTTCGTTGTCAAATGCCACGAGTTTTACGCTGCAAATTGTGTTGATTCGCGCGATGTCGTAAGGTGCTGAAACACGAAGGTAGTTATCCGTATAACCATACATCAAACCATTGTGGTCGGTGCTTTCAAACAATACCTCTCGTGTAGTACCTAAGTATTTCTCTGCGAAGGTTTTATGTAGCCTGTTGCTCAACTCCTCAAGACGCTCCACACGCTGGGTTGAGATACGTGGCTGCACCTTATTTGGCATATCCACAGCGGGAGTTCCAGGACGCTCCGAGAATGGGAAGATGTGCAAAAACGATGCACCTACCTCCTCCAAAAGATGGTATGTCTCCATAAACTCCTGCTCGCCCTCGCCAGGAAAACCAACGATTACATCCACGCCAAGGAAGGCATCGGGCATCATTTCGCGAATCTTGGCAATACGTTCGCGATAGCGCTCTGCGGTGTAGCGGCGACGCATAAGTCCGAGGATGTGTGTCGAGCCACTCTGAAGTGGAATATGGAAGTGAGGAACAAATTTAGATGACTTGGCGCAAAGCTCTATAATCTCGTCAGTTATGAGGTTGGGCTCGATGCTCGAAATGCGGTAGCGCTCCACGCCCTCCACCTCGTCCAAAGCACGCAATAGGTCGATAAACTTCTCGCCCGTTGTGCGACCAAAATCTCCCGTATTTACACCCGTAATTACAATCTCTTTCTGTCCCGCTACGACAATCTCTTGAGCCTCGGCTATGATGTCGGCAATAGGGATATTTCTGCTACATCCGCGAGCATAGTGAATGGTGCAATAGGCACACTTGTAGTCGCAACCATCCTGCACCTTTAGGAACGAACGTGTGCGGTCGCCCGAAGAGTATGCCGCAAAGAAGCGCGTCATCTCCTCCACCGAGCAGCTATAAACCTCCGCCTTGCCCTTCTCGTGAAGCTCCTCCACGCGACGGAAAAGGTCGCCTTTATTGTTGTTTCCAAGCACGATATCCACACCCTCGATGGCTGCAATATCGTTAGGTTTTAGCTGCGCGTAACATCCTGTAACTGCGATAATTGCATTTGGATTACGGCGATGTATTTTGCGAATTATATTGCGACACTTCTTGTCGGCGTGCTCCGTTACCGAGCAGCTATTTATGACCGCTACATCCGTAGGTTCCGAAGGCTCCACGCGAACATATCCCGCACGCTCAAATTCGCGTGCAAAGGTCGAAGACTCCGAGAAGTTCAACTTGCAACCCAATGTGTGAAAACTCACTCTTTTTTGTCCCATATAAAAACTTTTTATGGGTGCGAAGTTACAAAAAAGTTAGATTAAAGTGAAAAAGTTTTCGTACTATTCCAAAAAAAAAGTAAATTTGCACGTTTATAATATAGTATGTTAGCTACGATAGAGAATATATTTTCATACGACTTCCTCACGAATGCCTTTGTGGCGTGCGTGTTGTCGGGTATAACGTGCGGTGTAGTAGGTAGTTACATCGTTGCACGTCGTATGGTGTTCTTAAGTAGTGGCATTACTCACGCCTCGTTCGGTGGTTTGGGTATCGCGCTCTATGCTGGTGTTAACCCTTTGGTGGGTGCGTTGTCGTTTGCGGCACTGTCGTCTGTGGGTATTGAGTTTGCGTCGCGCCGCGGTGGCATCCGCGAGGACTCGGCCATAGGCATTATCTGGTCGGTAGGTATGGCAGTCGGTGCGCTGTTTATGTCGCTCAGACCTGGATATGCCACAGACCTTACAAGTTACCTCTTTGGTAATATTTTGCTTGTTAATAGGGCGGATGTAGTGTCGCTCCTTCTGCTTGCGATATTGGTTATCGTAGGTTCGGTGTTGTGGCTTCGAAAGTTGATGTACGTAACCTTCGATGAGGATTTCGCACGCAGTCAGGG
>JADBON010000112.1:0-4843 GCA_015656305.1 Alistipes sp. | reverse complement strand
GGCTCCATAATCGCCCACTCCATACATTGGAAGCCACCAATAGAGCTACCAATCAGCATCTTAACGCGCTCGACGCCCAAGTGGCGAGCAAGGAGTTGATGACAACGCACCATATCACGCACCGTAATCTGCGGAAAATCGTAGTAATACTTCTCGCCCGTAAGAGGGTTCACCGAGAGCGGCGAGGTTGTGCCATAGTGCGAGCCGAGGAAGTTGGCGCAGACGATAAAGTAGCGCGTAGGATCGAGGAAGCGCCCCTGCTCAACGGTATGAGGCCACCAATCGGCAACATCGGAGTTTGCCGTAAGAGCGTGGCACACCCATATCACATTATCCTTCGCCTCGTTGAGCGTACCAAAGGTATCGTAGGTGATATCGACTTCCGAGAGCACCGCTCCCGACTCCAACACCAAGGGTTTTCTATAATGATAAACGTAACTCATTATCCTAACGTTTAGATGTTAGATTAGATGTTAGATAACGCCTGCTCGTAGTCCGCAATGATATCCTCTACGTTCTCCAAGCCGAGAGAGATACGAAGCAACGTAGGTGTGATGCCCGCAGCACGCTTCGCCTCATCCGAGAGTTGCTTATGAGTGGTTGATGCTGGGTGGGTAACAACCGATATAGAGTCACCAATCATAGTCATATTTGCCGATAGCTTGAGGCTCTCAACAAACTTTACAGTAGAGTCGAGGTCGCCCTTAAGCTCGATAGTCAACACCGCCGAAGCACCATAACGGTAGTACTTCTGTGCCAAGGCATAGGATGGATGGTCCTCGAAGCCCACGAAGCTAACACGCTCCACCTTTGGGTGCTGACGGCAGAACTCCGCCAACTTATAAGTCGACTCCACCTCGTGCTTAACGCGCAACGACAAGGTCTCCAAGCCGAGCAACATAAGATAGGCATCGAACGACGAAGGGCAGCAACCGAAATCACGCATACCATCTACCCTACACTTCACGATAAAGGCCTGTGAGCCAAAGGCATCGCAGAGGTTAAGGCCGTGGTAACCCTCCGACGGGCCATCAATCTGTGGGAACTTGCCCGAAGCACGCCAATCGAACTTACCGCTGTCGACGATGATACCTCCCATTGCTGTGCCGTGACCATTTATCCACTTGGTAGCCGAGTCGGTGATGATATCCGCGCCCCACTCGAATGGGTTACACAAGTATCCTCCCGCACCGAAGGTATTATCCACGATAAGCGGAATGTTATTGCTATGTGCCACCTCCGCCAAAGCCTCGATATCTGCCACACGACAAGTTGGATTACCCATCGACTCAACAAATATAGCGCGGGTATTATCATCAATCATCTCGGCAATATCCTCCTTCGCATCGCTCTTTGCCAAGCGACACTCTACGCCCAAGTTACGCAACGAGATAACAAACTGGTTGTGCGTACCGCCGTAGAGATATGGCGAGGCTACGATATTCTCACCCGCCTTTGCCAACGCCGTAACGGTCAACAAAATAGCCGACATTCCCGATGCTGTTGCCAAGGCTCCCACACCACCATAGAGTGCTGCGATACGCTCCTCATAGGCCGAAGTTGTAGGGTTATGCAAGCGAGTGTAGATATATCCTGGCTCGCTGAGGGTGAAGAGGTTAGCGGCATAATCACACGTAGGGAAGTGGTAGGCTGCCGTAGGATGTATAGCAATACCTCGCGCATTGGACTCATCAACGTGATAACCGCCGTGAATCTGCAAGGTTTCGAAATGTAGTTTTCTATCGCTCATAGTTGTAGTATCTTAAGTAGGTTATATACATATACAATATCGCCATCGTAAATGGCGAGCAAAATATTTATCAGTCGGAGAGGAATGTGGTACGTAACCACATATATAAAAGAGAGTGCCTAACGGCACATTCGCATAGACATAGTGATAGTGGCCATTGCAAAAATAGCCATTCCAAAGTTGTATCTATGCTCAAAATTCATTATCGTCCTGTTAGTAGGTTATACAAAGGTAGCAAAAAATTTTCATAAAACAAATCTCGCCACCCCACCTTCTCTCTCTGGCTAACGCATCACAATAACATTGCGTGCCTCCTTATGGCCATCCTTCGTCTCCACCACCTCGTAGGTAACACGCCAATTATGCTTCAACGTGCGATAACCATCCTTCGCAATAGCCGTATAGTGGACATAAGTCTCCACGCCATCATCACCTGTGATGAAGCCGTAACCTCGCTTATCATCGAACCACTTGACACGTCCTTCCATAGTGCTATGCTTTATTTCGTAGTTCAAAGTTACAAATTTTATCATTTGCTGCAATACCACAGAGCTACTTTTTTACGTTATATTTGTAGAATAGGATAAAAAATCCTATATTTGTCAATAATTTTTTAGAATATCCTATAAAACGATTTACTATGAATATGAAGTGGAAGATTGCTCTTTTGACACTTTTGGGCTTCTCTACCGCTGCTTGCTGCAGCACTAAGAAGGCTTCAAAGAGCGAGGATAAGAAGAATCAGGACATCGTGACCGAGCAGGAGGATCCACGTATTATGCTTATGTATGGCGTGCCTACTCCAGATGGTGCTGTTGCACGTCCTATTGACGAGAATGGCAATCCTATTATGGATGACCAGGCTGTGGAGTTCCCTGATGGTGGCGTGGCAAAGCCTGTGACTGACGAGGATGCACAGAAGGCTCTTGATGCTATCCGTGCTGAGAAGGAGGCTCGCGCACAGGAGGAGGCTGCACAGGAGTAAAACAATCGTACGGTGAAAGGAAAACGTTTAGGACTCCGCAAGCGCATCGGTCTAAAGCTCTTCAAGGGCATCTACGATGGCATTGTGGAGCGTCATAAGTTGCGTACACTCTTCTGGGAGTGTACGCTTCGTTGTAATCTCCATTGCCGTCACTGCGGTAGCGACTGCCGTACGGATGTTGCCGAAGAGGATATGCCCTTGGAGGACTTCCTCGCGGTGTTGGATAGGGAGGTAACGCCAAACGTAAATCCACGTGATGTGCTGATTATCTTCTCGGGTGGCGAGGTGCTTGTGCGCCGCGACCTTGAGGAGGCGGGACGTGAGGTTACAAAGCGAGGATATATGTGGGGTATGGTGACTAATGGTCTTAGCCTTACGCGTGAGCGTCTGCACTCGTTAGTAGATGCAGGACTACGTAGCGTTTCGGTAAGTTTCGATGGCTTTGAAGATATCCACAACGATATCCGCCAGAGCAAGGAGAGTTTCACACGCGCCCGTAGTGCCATAGGCTATATCCGTGAGGTGGAGGGACTTACCTACGATGTTATCACCTGCGTGACACCCGCGATGATTAACCGTCTTGAGGAGTGGAAGGAGTTCCTTATCTCGGAGGGCATCACCCGCTGGCGTATATTCTCAATCTTCCCTGCGGGACGTGCCAAGCGCGATGAGGGATTGCACCTCAACCAGGAGCAGTTCCGTAGACTTATGGAGTTTATCCGCGCCACACGCAAGGAGGGACGCATAAACCTCAACTACGCCTGCGAGGGCTTCTTGGGGGGCTACGAGAGCGAGGTGCGTGACCATTTCTATATGTGTAACGCGGGTGTGAATGTTGCTTCGATTCGCGTAAATGGCGACATCTCGGGATGTACGAGCGTGCGTGCAAACTACACCCAGGGAAATATCTACCGCGATAGTTTCTGGGATGTATGGCAAAACCGCTTCACGCAGTTCCGCAACCGTGAATGGACGAAGTGCGATGAGTGTGCCGAGTGTAAGGTGTGGGAGTTCTGTCGTGGTGGAGGTATGCACTTACGTGACGATGAGGGCAAGCTGATGTATTGCCACTACAATATGCTTAAATAACAAAAGGAGGATGTCGCGAAAATGACATCCTCCTCTTTTTTCTACACTACAAACCTCTACTTAATCATCACACAACGGTTTACGATAGGCGTATCAGGTGTTGCGAAGGCCTCCTCTGAGTCGCCCACCCACTGCGTTGTTATGCGCGACGAGTCTATACCCGCCTCCACAAGCCACGCTGCAACACTCTCGGCACGCTGCTGCGATAGTTGCTCGTTACGCTGCTGGCTACCAGTCTCCTTATCGGCATATCCCGTAACGGTTATAGGCATCGACATATCACGAATCTGCTCGACATAGGTCTCAAGCGTTGCACGTGCATAGTCCGAAATCTGCGCCTCACCGATAGTGAAGAATGCCACGCACTCGGGAGCCACACACGCCATCATAGGGTGAGATGGTTGCGACGGATGTGATGGATGTGATGCCACCGCAGGACTACTACTCTTGGCAAGCTCCGCCTCAAGCTCCTTATTCCTACTCTCGGCATCATCAAGCTCCTTCACAACCTCAACCAACTCCAAGTCGCGCACTGCAAGACGCTCCTCAAGGTCGAAGATTGCTGCGAGATATCCATCCACCTCGAGCTGCGAGTATGCAGGGGTCCAATCTCGCTGATTGAAGCGATAGGCAATACCCAACGAGGCTGATACCGCAAAGGCATAACGGCCACCACTTCGTATCTCCTGTGGCAGAGAGCGCTCGGCAAAGAGCCACGAACGAAGGTCAAGCTCTATATCCCACTGCGGGCTGATGCGAAACTTATTGATAAGTCCCGATGAGAAGGCCAACTCGCCATTGTAGCTTCCCGCAGAGTTCTTGGTCCACGACATCGCCGTATAGCCAAAGCCCACATACGAAATAGCGCTATAAATACGATCGGAGCGATAGCCACCTATCCAATTCGACATATTCACAAGGATGTCGCCGTGGACAAACATATATGGAGTCTTGAATACCCCATTGCCATAACGCTGCTGGTCGTAGGCGTAGTTACGAAACTCACCAGCATCGAGTTG
>JADBON010000296.1:0-2179 GCA_015656305.1 Alistipes sp. | reverse complement strand
TGTTGCAAAGAGTGGTGCTACGGCTGTTGGCGCTCGTGACTTCTTGGTAGCGGTAAACTACAACCTCAATACCACATCTACACGTCGTGCTAACGCCATCGCGTTTGACGTTCGCGAGAAGGGCCGTCCTATGCGTGAGGGTAACCCTATCACTGGTAAGATTGTTAAGGATGAGAATGGCAACCCTGTTATGAAGCCAGGTACGTTGAAGGCTTGTAAGGCTATCGGTTGGTTTATCGAGGAGTATGGCATTGCACAGGTGTCTATGAATATGACTAACCTTGCTGTAACGCCTTTGCACGTAGCCTTCGACGAGGTATGTCGCGCTGCTGAGGCTCGTGGCGTTCGCGTTACAGGTGCCGAGATTGTAGGTCTTGTTCCAAAGAGCGTATTGTTGGATGCTGGTCGTCACTTCTTGCGTAAGCAGAACCGTTCAACAGGTCTTCCAGAGCGTGAGTTGGTACGTATCGCTATCGAGTCTATGGGCTTGTCGAACTTGAAGCCATTCAAACCAGAGGAGAAGGTTGTCGAGTATATGCTCGAGGCCGAGGAGATGAAGGGCGTTAAGAAGTTGGTGGATATGACCTGCACAGGCTTTGCCGAGGAGACAGCAAGTGAGTCTCCAGCACCTGGTGGTGGCTCTATCTCTGCATATATGGGTGCTTTGGCCGCTGCACTCGGTACTATGGTTGCTAACCTCTCGTCACACAAGGCTGGCTGGGATGACCGCTGGGAGTTCTTCTCTGATTGGGCAGACAACGGTATGGCTGTTATGAACGAGTTGCTCTACTTGGTAGATGAGGATACTGCGGCGTTCAACAAGATTATGGACGTATTCGGTATGCCAAAGGGTACCGAGGAGGAGAAGGCAGCGCGTGCCGAGGCTATGGAGGTTGCTACGCTCTACGCTACACAGGTGCCACTTCGCACTATGAAGGCTGCATACAAGGCATTCGACGTTGTTCGCGCTATGGCCGAGGAGGGTAACCCTAACTCTGTATCTGATGCGGGTGTAGGTGCTTTGGCTGCTCGCTCTGCAGTTATGGGCGCGTGCCTCAATGTTAAGATTAACGCAGCAGGTTTGAAGGATCGTGCTATGGCCGAGGCTTTGGTTAACGAGGCTATGGAGATTCAGGCAGCAGCACAGAAGGCCGAGGCCGAGATTTTGGCTGTTGTAGAGAGCAAGATTCAGTAATTTTATCACAACAACAATTACAATTATGACAGATTTTCAGAAAGATATATTAGCAGGTATTCCTGATCCACTACCAGCGCCACGTCCTTATGACCCTGCGGCAAACCACGCCCCAAAGCGTAAGGATATCCTTACAGACGAGGAGAAGAAGCTCGCGTTGGCAAATGCTTTGCGCTACTTCCCAGAGAAGTATCACGCAGAGTTGGCTCCTGAGTTCTTGGAGGAGTTGAAAACATATGGCCGTATCTATATGTATCGCCTCCGCCCAGAGTATGAGATGTATGCTCGCTCGATTGACGAGTATCCAGCACGCTCACGCCAGGCTGCAGCGATTATGCTTATGATTCAGAACAACCTCGATAAGGCTGTTGCACAGCATCCACACGAGCTTATCACCTATGGTGGTAACGGCGCGGTATTCCAGAACTGGGCGCAGTATCGCTTGGCTATGAAGTACCTTGCTGAGATGACCGACGAGCAGACTTTGGTTATGTACTCTGGTCATCCACTTGGACTCTTCCCATCGCATAAGGATGCTCCACGTGTGATTGTTACCAACGGTATGGTTATCCCTAACCACTCATCACAGGATGATTGGGAGCGCTTCAACGCTATGGGTGTATCGCAGTATGGTCAGATGACTGCTGGCTCGTATATGTACATTGGCCCACAGGGTATCGTTCACGGTACTACAATTACCGTTATGAACGCTGCACGTAAGCGTATGAAGGATGGTCAGAAGGATTTGCGTGGTATGTTGTTCGTGACCGCAGGTCTTGGTGGTATGTCGGGCGCACAGCCAAAGGCGGGTAACATCTCAGGCGTTGTGAGCATCACTGCTGAGATTAACATTGCTGCTGCCGAGAAGCGTCACGCACAGGGCTGGGTAGATGAGCTCTACTCATCGCTCGACGAGCTTATCCCACGTGTTCGCAAGGCTGTGGAGAATAAGGAGGTTATCTCGTTTGCATACGTAGGTAACGT
>JADBON010000203.1:0-3196 GCA_015656305.1 Alistipes sp. | reverse complement strand
GCTATCCGCGACCTTCAGGCGCATAAGCCCGAGGGCTCACGAGGCTTCACGGCCTTTATTCCGTGGGTATTCTGCCCTACGGGTACGCAGCTCGAGAAGGAGGGTATCGCACCACGTTTCTCGCCTACGGAGTATCTGCGTATCGTGGCTATGAGCCGTATTGTGCTGAATAACATCGACAACATTCAGGCATCGTGGTTGACCGTGGGTAAGGAGGTTGCCGAGATTGCACTTAAGAGTGGAGCGAATGATATGGGCTCGATTATGATTGAGGAGAATGTGGTATCGTCCGCGGGTGCTACAACGCGCTTCGATAAGGAGGCTATGCAGGCTACTATTCGCCGTGCGGGCTTCACACCACGACTCCGTAATCAGCTCTATGAGTATCGCGATTAGCGGGTAATTGGGCGTAAAAAGTAAGGGTGTCTTTCATTGCGAAAGACACCCTTATCTATTTGTCGCTCTTCGATTTAGAGCAACTCCTCTGTGTCGATGATAGACTCCTCCTCTACGATACGTAGCTCACGGCCCAACAGCAACTTATTTGCAAGGATGATAATCTCGTTCTTATGCTCCATCTTTGCAATTTCAGCCTCCTTGGTCATAATCTCCTCCTCCATCTTGCCAATCTCGTTGAGCATCTCCTGTGGATAACCCTCCTCGATAATCTTCTCGGCATACTCCTCCTTGGCAACTACGAGAAGCTCCAACTCCGCACGCATATCCTCAATTAAGATCTTGTTCTCGGCGAGTTTCTTAAGCTCCTCCGCCTCGTTGCCAAGTGCTACGGTCCACGCTGCATTGAGGTCGCTGATGGTGGCATTTAGCGTAGTCTGCTGCTCGTTGAGGTAATCCTCCTCGGCGCGGAAGGCCGCACGACGCTCACCCGCCTCATCCAAGATAGGCTCATACAACGACTTGAAATACAATGCCTTGGCGCCGCTATAACTCTTGCGATATGCAATCTCATACTGCGATGCAAGACGCTCCACTTCGCGAAGGTCTGCCTCGGTGTGTACGGTCTCGGCGAGGTGCGCAAGGTGCTGTGCATCCTTCTCTGGTGTAGTAAGGTGTACGCGCGACTCGCAACGTGTGCCGAGAAGCAAACCTACTACAAAAAGTGTATAGATGGTGGCGAGTATCGCCTTCTGCTTTCTATTGTTCTTCATAGTTGTAGTTCGGTTTAGTCGTTAAGAATTGCGTTACACTCCTCAAGGAAAATAAGGTATGACTCGCCGCCAATTTGTGTGCGGAATGCCTCCTCGTATGCCTTCAATTTATCAGATGCAGCGCGGAACTCCTCGTATGAGGTAGCCTCCTTAACCGCCGTAGCAAGCTCATAGCTGAGGTTATAAGCCTCGTTGAGGTGGTTCTGCTCGTCGATTTTAATCTCGCTCTTGCCACCGCCACACGCCATAAGGGCAAGTGCGCAACCAAGAATGATACTCTTTTTCATCTTTTATCTCTTTTTTAGGGGTTACTCTACATATACAACCAAACCCTTAAGGTACTCACCCTCTGGATGATAGATGTTGATAGGGTGGTCGGCAGGCTGTGTTAGCTGACCTATGATACGCACCTTGCGGCGTGCAATCGCCGCTGCGGTAAATATCGTTGTGCGGAAGAGGTCGCGGCTTACGGCCTGTGAGCACGAGAAGGTGAAGAGAATGCCACCTGGGCGAATCTTCTCCAATGCACGTGCGTTAATCTTCTTATATCCCTGCAAGGCGTTGCCCAACACCTTATGGTGCTTTGCGAAGGCTGGTGGGTCGAGGATGATAAGGTCGTAGTCCGAATCAATATCCTTCAAATACTCCACAGCGTTGCAAGCAATAGCCTTATGTGGCGCCTCAGCTCCGAAGTTGAGTGTCACGTTCTCCTCGGCAAGCTTCACAGCACGCTCCGAGAGGTCAATAGACACCACCTCCGTAGCGCCACCCGCCATAGCCGCCACCGAGAAACCTCCCGTGTAGCAGAAGGTGTTCAACACTTTGCGCCCCTTCGAGTACTGGCGCACCAAGTCGCGGTTTACACGCTGGTCGATGAAGAATCCTGTCTTCTGGCCCTCCTCCCAGTTAACCTTGAACTTCAGGCCATTCTCCAAAACTACCGTATCGCGTGATGAGCTGCGGCCCCAAAGGTAGCCGTCGATAGCTCCTAGGTCGGCCTTGAAAGGCAACGTCTGTGAACTCTTGTCGTAGATAGCCTCCAGCTTGTCGCCATACGCCTCGCGCAGCGCCTCGGTGATGTTGGCGCGCGAGTAGTACATACCAACCGAGTGGCACTGCACAACTGCCGTACGCTCATATACATCAATCACAAGACCTGGCAAGAGGTCACCCTCGCCGTGTACCAAACGGTAGCACGTAGTCTCCTTATTCTCGCTCAATCCCAATGCCTTACGGATGTTCAAAGCCTCGGCAATGCGGCGATTCCACCACGCTTGGTCAATCTCCTCCTTCTCGAACGTGAGGACACGTACGGCGATAGAGCCTATCTGCCAATGTCCACGTGCTATGAACTCTCCCTGCTTGGTTACAACATCTACGATATCTCCCTCCTTGAGAGGCTCCAACCCCTCTGAGATACGTTCAATAGCTCCCGAGAATACCCAGGGATGACAACGCTGTAACGACTCCTCCTTGCCACGACGTAGGTGGACTATATTTAGATTATTAGCCATAATATATGGTTTTGTTTTACTCTTTCGGTGTTGTGTGTGTGGTGCTGCGATGACGCTTGCGGCGACGCTTATGTGGCTGTGGCACTGCGGCTTGCATCGTAGGCATCACCGAGATAATCTGCAGTGGCTCGCTCTTTGGCTCCACCCTCTGAAGCTCGTTGAGAATCTCGACGCATACCCACGCATCTGTTGCGGCATACTCTCGCTGCTGCTCGGTGAGTGTTTCGGCCTCCCAGTTGCTCAACCTCTGCGCCTTCGACACCCGTCTATTCAGTACAATAGAGGCTAACTTTCGCAGACTCTTCTCCTCAATTCCCCATCGCGATGCCTCGACCTGAAGGTCCACAAAACCATCGGCGTGGAAGTTACGCAGGGCGTGCAACGAGCGGATATCTCCCGTGACATCGGCGCCCACCTTGAGAATCTGGCGCGAGCCAAGAATCTTCAGGATGCGGTTATCAAGCCTTACGTGCGAGAGGCGGAAGAGGTAGCAGGTGTCGGGTGTTGAGAGCT